>JAFSFU010000310.1 GCA_017435025.1 Lachnospiraceae bacterium
TCCGTTGGTTATCCGAAGCTGAACGTAAAGATCGGTGCAACACACGGCGGTATCTCCGTAGGTGAAGATGGTGCAACACATCAGTGCTGTGAAGACTTCGCTCTTATGAGAACAATCCCGGGCATGATCGTTGCAAGCCCGGCAGATGATATCGAAGCAAAAGCGATGGTTCGCGCAGCTTATGATCACTACGGCCCGGTCTACATGCGTTTCGGCCGTGCAGCTGTTCCGGTAATCAACGAGAACCCGGATTACAAGTTCGAATTCGGTAAAGGTATCGTGATGAAGGAAGGTACAGACGTTACAATTATCGCTAACGGCCTGTGCGTAGCGGAGTCCCTCGGCGCTGCAGAAATGCTGGCTGCTGACGGTATCAGCGCAACCGTTATCAATATGCATACAATCAAACCGTTAGATACAGAACTGGTTATCGAGTCTGCAAAGAAGACTGGCAAAGTTGTTACTGTAGAAGAGCACTCCATCATCGGCGGTCTCGGCGGTGCAGTTTGCGAATGTCTGGCAGAGACAAATCCGGTTCCGGTAAAACGTATCGGTATCAACGACGTATTCGGTGAGTCCGGTTCTGCTGGCCAGCTCATTAAGAAATACGGTCTCGATGCAGAAGGTATTTACAACGCAGTAAAGAGCTTCCTGTAATTGAGCATTCACAATTTCTAAATAATAAAAGACCCGGGTTCGGAGTTTTCCGTTCCCGGGTTTTTATTGTATCTTATCTTTATTATTGTCGGATCAGTGATTACTGCTCCCTGTATTTTTTCTCCAGCTCAAGAAGTTTTTCTTTCACTTCCATACCGCCTGCATATCCGACCAGGTTACCGTCCTTTCCGATCACACGATGGCACGGAATAAAGATGGACAGCGGGTTGCGGCTGTTGGCCATTCCGACTGCGATGCTGGCATTGTCGTTTCCAATCTGGATCGCGATATCTTTATAACTTCTGGTCTCACCGTACGGGATCGTCTTTAATGCATTCCATACTTTTTCCTGGAACTCGGTGCCTTCATGGTGAAGAGGAAGATCGAATGCTTTTCTCTTACCCTCGAAGTACTCCATCAGCTGCTTTTCTGCTTCCTGAAGAATTCCCGGTGCCTTGTCCGGACTCTCAGAAATCTCATAGAGCTGCACCTTTTCAACCTCACCTGATTCCGGATTTTCGTATTCAAACATCATGCACTCCGGAATCACATCACCAAAACGCAGCTCACGGATCATTCCATCCACGCAGGCCATCGTCACTTTTCCCACCGGTGTGTCATACACGCAGAATCCACTCTCGCCGGTTGCAACAAGCAATGCTACCGTATGCGGCGGAATCTGCACATACAGCTTATCCTTTACCATCGCATAACCGCCGGAAGTATCCATGGCAATTTTCCATACCATACCCTTCGGCAGTCTCGGCAAGCCCAGTTTATGGGTTCCCCAATGCATATTGTAAGCCACATAGAAGGTCTCATCCGGTGTGCCGTCTGTCTTTGTATCGTACGAACCGCAATACATGATTCCAAGCTGCTTGCGGAAGTACTCTTTATCTACCTTCCATGCATTCTGACCGTGATAGGAAACATCCGGATTGCCAAGGGACTTGTAATCGGCATGTTTTGCCTCAAAGTCTTTGTGGAACACTTTATGGTAATTGCGGAACTTGATCAGGTCTCTCACAAAACTGAACTGGAGGAAATTGTCATGAAGTGCATTCCAGTCCACCCAGCCAATCTCATTATCCTGACAGTATGCGTTGTTATTGCCGTTCTGGCTGTTGCCAAACTCATCACCGGCAAGAATCAGCGGTGTTCCCTGGCTCATCATCAGGAGCATGAACGCGTTGCGGATCTGCTGCTCTCTCAGTCTCTGGATCTTTGCATCCTCGGTCGGACCTTCCGCACCGCAGTTGTCAGTGTAGTTTGCATCGGTTCCGTCCAGATTGTCCTCACCATTATTCTCATTGTGTTTCATTTCATAGGAAACCATGTCCATCATGGTAAATCCGCTGGTGTTTGCCATGTAATTGATCTGGCCAAAATCTGCCGGATTCTTTCCGGTCCACTCCATGAGACTGGATACCATGCTCTGGTCACCACGAAGAACTTTTCGCATGATCTCCTGGAATTTTTCATTGTACTCACCCAGATTTTTTTCACGGACAGTCACCGGTCCATTCTTCTGTGCGCCGGAAACCGCTTTCTTCTCTCTCTTTCCGGCCGCCTGCCAGTCGCTTGCAAACAGTTTCTTATTGCTGAGGAACGGATCGATCGCCACCAGATCAAGCGGCACCTGTCCGGACAGTTTGAAACCGTCCACATGGTACTCCTGCACCCAGTAACGCAGCACATTGAGAACCTCGCTCGGCGCCTCGTCACCTGTAAAGTACATTTCCGGAATCACTTCGATTCCTGCACTGTGGAACTCTTTGATCATGATCTTCAGTTCCATCTCCACCGGCATCGCACCGGTACCGTAGGACGCCTTCGGCGCATACAGATAGGACGGGCCGTATCCCCAGAAGTTTAATTTACCGGTCGCCTTTCTCTCTGCTTTCGCGCCCGGTACAGCCGCAGAAACCGTCTCCTTGATCACTTCGTCAAACTCTGTGATTGGCATCAGCTCCACCGCCGTAATTCCGAGATCCTTCAGATACGGGATCATCTGGATCAGACCGGCAAAGGTTCCTTTATTTCTCTTATTCTTTACAAAAGAAGATGGATGCTGGGTAAATCCGCGCACATGCAGACGGTAGATGATCGTATCCGCATAAGGAGTTTCCAGGGTCACATCATCCTCCCAGGTAAACATATCAGTCAAAACACGGGCACGCACTGTGCGTTCATCAAATGGTGTATCTGCATCTGCACCGGCTCCCCAAACATCTCTGCCAGTCACTGCCTTTGCACACGGGTCCACAAACCACTCGCCGTCCGCCTCGAATCCATACTCCAGGTCTTTAAAGTCATATCCTTCTAAATACATCGTCCACACATCACCGATACGGTCCTGGGCATCAAATGCATGACGCTCAAAGGCTTCTGCCTCTCCTTTCTTAAAAAGAAGAAGCTCCAGCTTTTCTGCTTTGGACTGTACAAGGATCTCTGCTCCGCTCTCGGTAATGGTTACGCCCAGCGGATACATGATCTTATGATTATTTGCCATCGTCTGTCCCTCCAATACTGTCGTTTTCTATTTCTGTGCCTCAATCTTTTCTGCCAGATCGTTCAGATACATCCAGCGCTCCATCTTCTCTTCCAGTTTCGCCTCTGCCTCGGTCTTTTCCTCCATCAGCTGGTTCAGCTTTCCGTAATTGGTTGCCGATGCAGCGATCTGTGTATCCAGCTCTGCGATCTTTTCCTCCAGCGCTGCCATATCATCCTCAATGGAATCCCACTCGCGCTGTTCCGCATATGTGAATTTTAATTTTCGTTCTCTCGGTTTTTCGGTTTTTTTCGGCGCTTCCGGCTCTCCGGTCGCCCCTTTTGCACCTTTTCCTGCACCGGAACCTGCAGGCTCGACAACCTGTGCCGTCTCGGCCTCTTTCTTCATCTGATAATCGGTAAATCCACCCTCATACTGGCGGATCACACCGTTCCCCTCAAATGCAAAGATTCTGCGCACCACACGATCCAGGAAATAGCGGTCATGGGATACGGTGATCACAATGCCCTGGAAGCTGTCCAGATAATCCTCCAGAATCATCAGTGTTTTGATATCCAGATCGTTGGTCGGCTCGTCCAGGATCAGCACATTCGGCGCGTCCATTAAGATCTTAAGAAGATACAGGCGTCTTCTCTCACCGCCGGACAGCTTTCCGATCACCGTATATTGCACAGACGGCGGGAAAAGGAAACGTTCCAGCATTTGGGACGCGCTGATACTTCCATCTTTCGTCTTTACATACTCGGCCACATTTTTAATATAGTCGATGACCTTCAGACTGGTATCCATGTCCTCATTCTCCTGAGAGAAATAGCCCATTTTTACGGTCTGTCCAATCTCGATGGTGCCGGAATCCGGCTTCTCCCAGCCGGCAATGATCTTCATCAGCGTAGACTTTCCGCTGCCGTTAGGGCCAATATAGCCAATTCGGTCATTCTTCAGGAAAAAGTAGGTATAATCTTTGATCAGAGTCTTCTCCCCGTAAGCCTTACAGATATCGGAGAGTTCCACAGTGGTTCTTCCGAGACGGCTGGATACGGACTCCATTTCCACAGATTCTTCCTCCACCGGCCCCTTCTGATTCTTCAGTTCTTCGTATCTCTGGAGACGGCCTTTTGCCTTGGTGGTTCTTGCTCTGGCACCGCGTTTTACCCACTCCAGCTCCACACGCAGGATCGACTGGCGCTTTCTCTCCGATGCGCGCTCCATATCCATACGCTCTGCCTTTAATTCCAGAAATCCTTCATAATTGGCCTGATAGCTATACAATTTTCCGTTGTCCAATTCCACGATCCGGTTGGTCACGCTGTCAAGGAAATAACGGTCATGGGTAATCATCAAAAGTGCACCTTTAAATCGCTTCAGATAGTCTTCCAGCCACTCTGCCATCTCACTGTCCAGATGGTTGGTCGGCTCATCCAAAACCAGCAAATCTGCCGTGGAGAGCAGTACGGAAGCCAGGGCCACACGTTTCTTCTGGCCGCCGGATAAATGATCTACCACCTCGTTATGGTCATAGATCCCCAATTTATTTAACATGGTCTTCGCCTGACTTTCAAAGTCCCATACATGATCATGTCCATCGTTCTCACGAATGATGCTCTCTAAAACCGTCTCACCTTTTTCAAACACCGGATTCTGCGGAAGATAACGGATCGCAAGATTGCGTCCGCGCACGATCGTACCTGCATCCGGTTCTTCCAATCCTGCCACCAGTTTCAATAACGTGGACTTTCCTGTTCCATTGACACCGATCAAGCCGATCTTATCACCCTCATTGATTGAAAAATCTGTATCATCAAACAGCAGGCGCTCGGTATAGGATTTTGTCAAATGTTCTGCCGTAAGTAAATTCATGTTCTGCTAACCTTTCGTTCAAATTCTATCGAATCACAACCTCGACCGGACAGTGATCACTTCCGAAAATATCTGTATGGATGTCTGCGCTCACCAAACGGTCCTTCAACGCCTCGGATACACAGAAGTAATCAATGCGCCAACCTGCATTCTTGGCTCTTGCAGAAAAACGGTAGGACCACCAGGAGTAGATTCCCTCTTTATCCGGATAGAAATAACGGTACGTATCTACAAATCCGGCCTCCAAAAGCTCTGTAAACTTGCCGCGCTCTTCGTCAGTAAACCCGGCATTTTTGCGATTTGTCTTCGGATTCTTTAAATCAATTTCTTTATGGGCTACGTTCAGATCTCCACAGAATACCACAGGTTTCTTCTCTTCCAGCTTCTTCAGATATGCGCGGAACGCATCATCCCAGGTCATTCGGTAATCCAGGCGTTTCAAGCCATCCTGAGAGTTGGGGGTATAGCATGTGATCACATAGTAATCCTCAAATTCTGCGGTGATCACGCGACCCTCATGGTCATGTTCTTCAATTCCGAGTCCGTAGGTCACAGAAATCGGTTCTTCTTTTGTAAACATCGCCACTCCGGAATAGCCTTTTTTCTCCGCATAATTCCAGTACTGGTGATAACCCGGAAAATCGATCACCGCCTGCCCCGCCTGCATCTTGCTTTCCTGAATACAGAAAACATCTGCATCCGTCGACTTTGCATACTCCAAAAATCCTTTATCCAAACATGCACGAATGCCATTGACATTCCATGAAATCATCTTCTTCATAGTCATAGTTCTCCTATTATCTCATGATAGAGATAGTATAGCATTTTTTTGTGCATTTTTAAAGGAAAAACAAAAACGAGGTACTGCCAAATGCAGCACCCCGCAATCTTATTCCTCTTCTTCCCTCATCTGTTTCAGTTTACGGAAGTAAGAACTCATCTCATCTGCCATTCCTGCCAGTCGATTCAACAGCATCGAGTATTCTCGCAGCATTTCATCGTCCGTGTGGAATGGATATACAATGTCATGGTCGATCTCGCTCCAGCCTTCTTCAAACAGCGTTCTGCACTGAATCTCCACATAATATCCCCGGTATTTGATCACATAATGCAGGGATCGATAAAATCCATCCGCTTTGATGTCGATCAGATTTCCATCGTATATTTTGCTGTCACCGGATCGTTTGTAAACTTTCGGTTTCTCGGCAATATAATTGTGATCTGCGTTTTCATCAAAATCTGCAAGCCGGTCTACGATATAGTTATCCGGATTATTCTCAAACCTGCTGGTGATATAGCGGTAGAAATGGATCCAGTCCTCACGATACAAAAAGAACACGCGGATTCCGATCAGATCGGTAATAAACTTGTGGAAATTGGTATGATCCAAAGCAGCAAACCGTTCCGGGGACTCTTTCTTTTTGCGAATGATCTTCGCGATCAGATGCGCTTTGTCCTTTGTTCGATAACGATATGAATGAATTCCGGCTTTATCAATATCGTAAAGAAACTCGTCAATAAAGTCCTTGCTGATCTCATGCAGCAAACCCTCAATCTTCTCATACTCATCAACGATCGCAGCCAGTTCTTCCCATTCGATATCTGCTTTTTCTAAATCGTCTTCCTCAATATTATACTGAGACAAAAATACTTCTTTTTCCATCTGTCATCTTCACTTCCTGAAATCATTGCGAGTGTCTTCTCTTACTGCTCTCTGAATACGACTTCGCCTGTTGTATGGTCCATTGCATCAACAATTGCAAGGGACTCCAGCTGATAACCCAAGTTACGGATGATTCTTCCACCAGGCTGGAAGCCTTTTTCAATGGCAATTCCAATACCCTCTATCGTTGCACCGGCAGACTGAACAATCTGGATCAGACCCTGAAGTGCACATCCGTTAGCCAGGAAATCATCGATCACTAATACATGATCCTCCTCGCTGAGGAATTTTTTGGACACGATTACCTGGTTCTTATTTTTGTGTGTGAAGGATTCCACCTCGGCAGTGTACATATCACCTTCCAGATTGATGCTTTTTGCTTTTTTCGCAAATACAACCGGTACCCCAAAGTGCTGTGCCACGATGCAGGCGATTCCGATTCCGGATGCCTCGATCGTAAGAATCTTATTGATGTGTTTTCCCTCGAATCTCTTCTTCCATTCTTTAGCCATCTCATTGAATAATTCGATATCCATCTGGTGGTTCAGGAAGCTGTCAACCTTTAACACATTGCCTTCTTTTACAATTCCTTCTTTTACAATCTTTTCTTCTAATGCGTTCATATTTTATCCTCCACGTTTCAATCAACTTCATTTACCTATAAAAACACATATTTCAATACAAACAACAGGGCAAGGACATACATAAGCGGAGTTACTTTCTTCGCCTTTCCTGTCGCCGCCTGTAAGATCACATAGGAAATCACACCGAGACAGATACCTTCAGAGATACTGTAAAACAACGGCATTGCAATGATGCAAAGATATGCCGGAATCGCTTCTGTCAGGTTTTCTTCTGTGAATTTCAGTTCAACAACAGCCTCAAACATCAGGAATCCCACAAAGATCAGTGCCGGTGCTGTTGCGAAAGACGGAATGGATGTAAACAGTGGGGAAAACAGGGTTGCCAAAAGGAAGAGCACACCCGTTGTGAGCGCTGTAAGTCCGGTACGGCCACCAACGGCAACACCTGCAGAAGACTCCACAAAAGTTGTTACGGTAGAAGTACCCAGAATTGCACCTGCGGATGTTCCGATCGCATCCGCCATCAGTGCCGGTTTGATATTCGGAAGATGTCCTTCTTCATCTAACATATCTGCTTTTGTCGCAACACCGATCAATGTTCCCAGGGTGTCAAATAAATCTACGAACAGGAAGGAAAAGATAATAACAATAAAATTGAAGATTCCAATACCGGAAAAATCAATCCGGAAACACTGTCCGAAAGTCTCTCCGAGAGAACTGAAGTCTGCACTCATGATTCCTGTCGGGAACAGGCTGTAAGCGCCCATCTCCGGATTCGGAACATAAATTCCGGCTAACTGGCAGATCATACCAAGACCCCATGTAATCACGATACCAAACAGGATGGCACCTTTTACTTTTCGAATGTGAAGGATGGATGTCACCAACAGACCGATCACAGCCAGCAAAGCACAGATTCCGGTTGTGCTGAAGTTTTCTGTGAAACTTGTAATGGTTACCAGTGTGGAGGAATCCACGCTCAAACCGGCATTCTGCAATCCGATAAATGCGATGAACAGACCGATTCCGACAGATACACCTTTTTTCAGTGTAAGCGGAATTGCGTTGAAGATCGCCTCACGCACATTGGTAAGGGATAATACAATGAAGATCAGGCCTTCCATAAATACAGCGAACAAAGCCACCTGCCAGGATATTCCCTGTCCTCCGACTACTGTATAGGCGAGATACGCATTAAGACCCATACCGGCGGATAATGCAAACGGAAGGTTGGCCGTAAATGCCATCAGCATGGTTCCGATAAAGGATGCGATGCATGTTGCGATCAGCACCGCATTGGGATTCATTCCCGCATCGCCAAGGATGCTTGGATTCACCGCAAGAATGTAAGCCATTGTCATAAAGGTTGTGATACCGGCTACGATTTCTGTCTTTACGTCTGTGTGGTTCTCCTGCAATTTAAAGATTCTTTCTAACATGATCTTCTCCTGTTTTAAACGTTAGTTTTTAATCTTTTCCACTTCCATATTTTTCGGAAGTAAAAGGTTCAAAAGAATGGAGGCCACAAATACAACTGCAACCACGTTCGCGGAGAACACGGACTGCACAACCTCCGGGAAAATATGCCAAAGGCCAATCTCGCTGGCAGTTGTAAATCCGATACCAACGGATAAAGACAGAGCCACAATGGTAACGTTTCTCTGATCAAATCCGGCCTTTGCCACCATCTGCATACCGGATGTCAGGATGGTACCAAACATCATAATCGTACATCCGCCCAGTACAGACTCCGGAAGGGATGCAAAGAAATTACCTACCGGCGGTAAAAGTCCGGCAATGAGCATGCATAATGCACCCGTCATGATCGTAAAACGATTGACAACCTTTGTCATAGCCACCAGACCAACGTTCTGGGAGAAGGAGGTTACCGGCGGGCATCCAAATAAAGAGGAAATGGAAGATGCATAACCATCGCAGGCAAGGGAACCGGAAATTTCCTTGTCCACAATTTCTCTGTTTAAACCGGTGGAAACCATCGCAGATGTATCGCCGATCGTCTCTGCAGCAGAAACCAGATAAATGATACATACAGAAAGGATTGCTCCAATATTAAACTCCGGCATATACGGAAGAAGTTTCGGAAGCGCGATCAAGCCGTCTGCAAAAATAACAGACAGATCCACTTTTCCCATAAAAATTGCCACCACATAACCAACCACAAGACCGGCCAGTACGGAAAGCTGTTTTAAATATCCCTTGGCAACGCAGTTCCATGTCAGACATACGACCAGAGTGATCGTACCTAAGAGCAGGTTCTGTGCAGAGCCGAAATCCTCTGCATAACCGCCGCCGAAGGATCTTGCACCTACGGTAAACAGGGAAAAACCAATTGCTGTTACAACGGATGCTGCAACAACCGGAGAAATGATCTTTCTCCAATACTTTGCCAAAAGGCCAAGGGTACCCTCAAAAATACCACCGACCAGCACAGCGCCGATCACAGTCGGATAACCGTAATTGGCTGCTACTGTACTCAGTACTGTTACAAACGTAAAGCTTACGCCCATAACGATCGGAAGACCGGAACCGACCTTCCACACCGGATACAGCTGAATCAGTGTAGCAATACCGGCAACAAACATGGCATTCTGAAGCAGAAGTGCAATCTCACTCTGGCTCAGGCCGCCGGCTGCAGCAATGATCGTAATCGGTGTTAAGTTGGCGACGAACATTGCCAGAATGTGCTGGAGACCAAACGGAATCGCCTTTGCCACCGGCACACGTCCTTCCAACTGGTAAATGTTATTCACACTTACTGTTTTTGTACTCATACTCTCTCCTCACTTTTTCATTCAATCAACACGCGCAAAAATAGGTCAACCTTTTACAATTTCTTTCGCAGAACCGTCTGATCGAAATACTCATCCACAAAGTATTGGCGCGAATAGAACAGAATATTTCCATCAATATCATAGTCCGTCTCTTCCATATTGAGCAGAGGAGTGCCAACTGCTACATTCAATACAGAGGAAATCTCTTCAGAAGCCACAACTGCGTGAAGTCTTGTGAGATCCATATAAGCAGAAACATCACATGCCTTTTTCAAAAAATGGAAAATCGGTGTTTCCAGATCTTTGAGTGTATATTCTTCTTTTATCAGACATTTTTCAAGCACATCTTCACAATAGATCGCCGGATGTCCATCAGCCGTACAAACGCGCGTCACACGAACCACACCGGTTCCTTCCGGAATCTGCAGCTTTTCAGCAATCCATGCGTTTGCCTGTTCCTCATGGATACACACTTCTCCTACTGCCGGCTCGTAGCCATTCTTGCGAATAATGTCCAGAAATTCCAATTCGATATCCATTCGATTGACCACGTCCAACACATGACGATTGATGATCGTACCGATACCATGTCTTCGTGTAATGAATCCTTCCTGCTCCAATTGCGCCAGGATGTCTCTCAAACGAGTTCTGCTGATTCCAAACTGTTCCGCCAATACGGTTTCTCTCGGGAGACGTTCCGTATTTGCATACTGTCCGCTTTTCATTTCATGCAGTAGCTGATGGCGGATTGCAGCCGGATCCTCATACTTCATATCCACAGTTTTCACCCCTTTTCAAAATAGGTCGACCTTTAAACAACGCTTCATATTATACTTGAAAAGCCTTTATCTTTCAAGCAATTTATACTTTTTTCTACAAGAAAAATCCCCGAAAATACCAGGGTTTTGGCACCTTCGGGGATTCGTCTCTTTATTCATTTACATAATCTTTTAAAAATCTTGCTTCGTACGCATATTCCATAATCTGATCGATCTCTTCCTCAGTAAATTGGAATACGTTTCTTAAAATATCTAATTCAGAATGAATGTTTACTCTGGAACATGTCATATTGTCGGAATTCAGGGTCACGCGGATTCCGGCATCAAACAGCTGACGGAACGGATGGTCCTCGATCGCATTCACTTCTTTTGTGTGATAATTGCTGGTGATACAGATTTCAAGTGTGATCTTCTCGTCCACCAGGCGCTGCATCAGCTCCGGATCAGCAATCGCAGCGACACCGTGACCGATACGCTTTGTTCCGAAGGAAAGGGCTGTCCTCATACTCTCCGGTCCATCTGCCTCTCCGGCGTGAATCGTCATCGGAAGATCATACTCTCTCACCTTTTCAAAGAGAGAGGCAAACATTCGGGTTGGATACAGTGCCTCCGCACCGGCAATATCCACCGCACATACCACGTCACCAAGGTATTCCTTTGCAACCTCTACGGTCTCCAGATTCATATCTGCATTGGTATCTCCGCGCATACAGCATAGGATCAGACCGACGCGGATTCCCGGATACTGTTCCATACCGCGTTTTGTACCACGGATTACCGCCTCAACCACCTGGGCCTGTGTCAGTCCCTTCTGTACATGAAGCTGTGGCGCGAAACGAACCTCTGCGTAGGTAACACCTTCTTTTGCCAAGGTCTCCACCATCTCACAGGCCACACGCTCCATTGCCTTCTCCGTCTGTAACACCATCGTCGGCAGTGCAAAACGCTCCAAATATTCTTCCAGAGTCTTACAGTCCTCCGGCACTTCCATCTTCGCACGAACTTCGTCCACAGTCTCTGCGTCCAGTTCCACACCCTGTTCTTTTGCCAGTTCCCATACGGTTTCAGCCCGCAGGGAGCCATCTAAATGCAGATGTAATTCAATCAGATGCTTCATTCGTATCCCCCATTTTATCTTTCGTCTAAATGTGTAATTCCCTAGATAATACAGGGGTTCCGAGGAATTGTCAAGCAAATTTTTCAGTTAGGTAATACCTTTTTCTCAACATTAACGTACTGGTGCCAACAGCACTTTACCGGTACCTCTGTACACGTTCACGAGGCCCTCACCGGACGCCGCAGAACCGATCAGACTCTTACCGGAACGCTCAACGGTAAAGTTCAAACTGCCGCTCCAGGCGATTGCATGGTTGCCGTCCACTTTTAATACATCGTTATCCAGCCAGATTTCTACAAGCTCTTCTCTTGGGCATGGGGATTCCAGGCAGACAATGCCCTGTCCCTGAATGCCCAGGTTGAAAAGGCCCTCGTTACCAAACACTGCAGATGATACGTTGGAGCGCATCACCGCTTTGTGTTTCAATGTGGACTCACAGGCCAGGAACAGGCCGTCATCCAAAACAATGGAGCCATTCCAGTCATTCAGATCCACAAGAAGGATGTGCTTGTAGGTCGGTTCCAACACCAGGGTACCGGTTCCTGTGTACTCCGGTTTGATCGCAGACTCTCCTGTCACCGAACCGCGCATTGCTTTATTAAACAAGTCACCTACACCTTTCAGTCCGGTGGTCGCCTTTACATCACCGACCATCCACTGCATGGCGCCAGCCTGTACAGTCACATTTGATTTACCTACATCACAAACTACCTGACGTTTGCGCACGTTCATCTGGCTCGCATAGTATGCCAGCATTGCCGTCTCCGGCATCACACTGAGATCTTTCTGGTATTCCACAACCGCGAATGCACCAAGAGAATCAATTACCTTCACATCATCGTTTTCAAAAAAATTTCTAATCTGATACATAGATTACCTGCCTTTCATTTATTCAAGATTTCATCATCAAAATGTCATCAGTCGTGGAGTGCAATAAGTGAAATGATTCCGATAATCACTAAAATCGGCAATGCCAAAGTCAGCAGTCCTTTTAATACAAGGCCAACCAAAAAGAGCGGCAGCAGCACCACCGAAAAAACGATTTTGGAAATGCTCCATGTGGCTTTGATCGCGAACCCAAGTATCTTTCCAAACACAGCCAGCATTAAAATAAAAAACAGAAAAGTCAACATGTACGATCTCCCTCCTCCCTGTTGATTTGTTTCCTATGAAACTCTGATCTATCTTCAAGTCCCAGCTTTTCGCTGAAGTCTTTTTGCTTCTGCATCTTTTCAATTAAAAGACATGTACGAATGCGTTGTTCCACTGTCATACGTCTCCTCCTTTCCCGTAGTTTATGTTTCCATTATAGTGGAAATCGGTATTAAGATAAACCTGTGAATCGCAAAAATAGCCCGATCTATTTCGCTATTTAAACAGTAAAACGATTCACATTCCACAATCTTTCCGATATAATAATTCCATAGAGTCCCGCATGGGACATAAAGGAGATTTGAGTATGGGAAGAAAATCAACAAAAGAAAATAAGAACATCTATCAGATCAGTCGTGAAAACATGAACTTCTCCCGCGAGACCGCAGCCGACAAGCTGGGATTCATCTCATCCGACCGTATTGAAAAAATAGAAAATGAAAAAACGTTGCCACACCCGGAGGAAGTCCTTGCCATGGCAGATTGTTATAAAAATCCGGCTCTGTGCAACTATTTCTGCTCCCACGAGTGCCCCATCGGCATCGAGTATGTACCGGAAATTAAGGCAAAGGAGCTGTCTCAGATCACACTGGAAATGCTGGCAACATTAAACAAGCTGACTCACGAAAAAGAACGCCTGATCGAGATCACCGTCGACGGCGAATTGACCGAGGATGAGCTCCCGGATTTTCTGAAGATCAAAGATCAACTGGAAAAAATGGCACTTACCATCGATTCATTAAACCTCTGGCTGGACAATACCATTGCATCCGGGAAAATTGACAAAAACAAGCTGTCGTAACTTCAAGATACGGCAGCTTAAATCTTTTGATACTGAGAAAAGTCAATCTCCAATCCTTCCAGGATCTCTACCGCGATCGTTTCATGGAATCCGCGTATCTCTACCATCCCGGTCTCGAAACGATGGATTGTGATCATCTCCGACTGCGGATCCAGAATCCAGTATTCACGCACTTCTGCCTTCTGATATTTATTCTGTTTCAAGATATAGTCGCGACGTTTGCTGCTCGGCGAAACAATCTCCATCACCACATCCGGACCGCTATGTACTCCGTTCTGCTCAATCTTGCTATCATCGCATACGAGCATCAGATCCGGCTCCAGATAAGTCTCGCTGTCCTGATTCAAATACAACGCCAGCGGTGCAGGGAACACACTGCATTTGCCCTGGTGATCACGGATATAACTCCAAATGGTTCCACTTAAAAACATTAACAGTGATTGATGATTTGCACTTGGGGTCGCCTGGTAATAGATCACACCGTCAATCAATTCTACACGCACATTTTCCGGCATCGCCTCAATCTCTTCCACCGTATATTTTCGTCCTTTTGCTAACGCTTCGTTCAATTTTAGTACATCTTCCTCTCCCATATACTTCTTCATGGGTATACCTCCTGCTAAATGTATATCAATTGAGTAAAGGAATTTTGGGAAGAATCTTCCCGATGAATTTTCCGGTTATGATAACCGGATGAAAGGTATTTATACTATAGTTCGATTTCGGAATGATGTCAAGGGTGCAGAAGCACAAAAACAAAAACCGTATGACTACAGATTTGCTCCATAACCATACGGTCCTGATTTAATAAGATTTTAGTTATTCATCATATCCAGTCCTGTCATTGCCAGTACCTTTACAGCCGCACCAAGGGCACGCTTGCCCTCCGGGCCGCCGGAAAGTGTTGCAAACGGAGCTGTATGAGTTCCGATACCGCCGCCAAGACCGATATAGAACTGTGCCGCCGGCAGTGCATGTGTCACGTTGCCAACGTCAGTGGAACCGATTCCCTGATTTAATGTTCTCGGAATATGGTGTTCCCCGATGAAGTCCATATTTTTCTCAACTGCCGCCACCAGTCTTCTGTCATTGCGAACATCCTTGATCAACGGACCTTCCTGCTCGATCTCAACCTCTACACCTGCACAAAGAGCTGCGCCCTGCGCACAACGATCAATGGTCTTCACGATCTCGTTCTCTAAGTAATCCGCATCCAGTGCACGCAGATTGAATTTACAGGATGCGCGCTCCGGAATAATATTCACTGCCATACCGCCGTCCAAAACGATACCGTGTACTCTGGAGTAATCTTTGAAATGTACGCGCATTGCGTCTACCGCATGCATCATGATCTGTACCGCAGAACCTGCACTTGCTCCCATCCACGGACATGCCGCTGTATGAGCCGGTTTTCCCTTGAAAGTATAAACTTTATTCACACAGGCAAACGCGATATCATCCGCCATAGACTCATCACTCGGATGCATAACAAGAGCCATATCGATGCCGTCGAACGCACCTTCATTGAGCATTGTCACTTTACCGATCAGAATTTCTTCGGCCGGACATCCCATCACTTTCAGAGTGCCGCCCAGGTCATATTTTTCCATGATCTCCTTCAACACAACACCTGCACCTGCACCGCTGGTACCGATCAGGTTGTGTCCACATGCATGTCCAATCTCCGGAAGAGCATCGTACTCGCACATGAACGCGAAGGTCATACCCGGTTTTCCGCTCTTATATTCTGCCACAAAGGCAGTATCCAGAGAGCCATAACCGCGCTGTACATCGAAACCATGTTTTTCAAGAAGACTGCACAGCGCATCCTGTGCCTTTACCTCTTTACAGCCCAACTCCGGATTTTCAAAAATATAGGTGCTGACCGCTTCAAATTCTTCTCTGTGAGCATCCGCGATCGCCACGATCTCATGTTTCATCTGTGTCATATCCATGTATATTTCCTCCTTTATACGCATCCACGACAAGTATCTGATCTTGCGGAATCTTTTTCTTTCCGCATACAAAAATTTGGTATAATGTCCAAGAACATTATACCAAATCCCCCTTGAAAAGTCTTGTTAAATTTCATTAAATCCACGTCCCAGAACGTCATGCGTCTCGTTGACGATAACAAACGCATCCGGATCGATCTCACGGATCATTTTCTTATAGTCTGTCACCTGTGACGGTTTCACAACTGTCATCATAACCTGATGTTCTTTTCCGGTGTACATTCCTGTACCCTTGATACACGTCATACCGCGCTGGTACTTTGTCTGAATCAACTGATACAGTTCCTCACCCTTATTGGTGATGATCATGAACTGAATGCCTCTGTCATAACCGGAAATGACAATATCGGTTGTCTTGGATGCCACAAAGATTGTAATCAACGCCAGAAGCATGCTGGTCGGCTCTCCAAGAAGAAGATTACCGCATACTACGACAATGCCGTCCATAACCGCCAGTGTCTGGCCCATGGTACCACGCTTGGTCGCTCTCACCCAGCACTTTGCAAGAATATCGGAGCCGCCGCTGGCCCAGTTATACTGATAATAAATACCGATTGCGCCACCAATACAAATACCGCCGTAAAGAGCACAGAGGATCGGATCCACATCCGGAATCTGTACCCATGCCAACGCATCAATGATCACGCCGAGAACAACCGATGTAATCCAGGAACGACCAATAAACTGCCAGCCGAGAATTTTCCAGCCAATCAGCATGATCGGAATATTTAATACAATCGTCGCTGTACCGACCGACATTCCGGTCAGCTTATTCATAATCACAGAACCACCGGTCACACCGCCGAGTACCAATCCGCTCGGCACCACAAACAGGTTAATACCTAAAGCGAAGACCACACTTCCCACCAGCATAAAGAAGATGGATACCGCTTCTTTTTTCAGATAGTCAATCATAATTTGCCCCCTCAAATCGTCATCACTTTGCACCGATAAAGTATACCACAAACTCTATCCATAGAATAATACTTAATATTTTTCGTTATTCATAGGAAAAATTTATGGAATGTGGTAAACTAAATGCGTAGACTGACCTGTCATTTTATGAACATAGGTAACGCCCTGTAATGGCGAATTTGAAAAAGGAGAATTCCATGACATTAAAACAAATGCGGTATATCATTGCCGTTCACCAATATGCATCCATCAGTGAGGCCGCAAAGAAACTCTATCTGACACAGCCCAGCCTCACCAGCTCCATCCATCAGCTGGAACATGAACTTGGATTTACGATTTTTATAAGAAGCCGCAATGGCGTGGAAGTGACACCAAAAGGACTGGAGCTGATCAAACAGATGAAGACGATCCTTGAGGCGGTTGACAGTATGGAGGAAAAGTTTTCAGGCCCCGGCAAGGATCGCCAAACGCTCTCCATCAGTGCCCAGCACTACAATTTCGCCGCCGACGCCTTTATCCGGCTGATCCAGGAATCCGGATCCATCTATACCTTCCATTTTCTGGAGACAACCACACTGGAAGTAATTGAAAACACTGCATCCGGCCTCAGTGAACTGGGAATTCTCTATTATTCCAAAAATAACGCATCTGTGATCATGCGTGAACTAAAGAACCGTGGTCTTGCCTTTCATCTTCTTTTCGAAGCAAAACCGCATGTATTTCTTCGTGCCGGTCACCCATTAGCTGCAAAAAACGAACTGACTCAGGATGATCTGGCTCCGTACCCCTTCCTGGCCTACAGCCAGGGAACCGAGGCTTCCTACAATTTCCTGGAGGAAGTCGTTCCTGCCGCCGGCAAAGATCAGGTCATTTATGTCCAGGATCGCAGTACCTGTTACCGCCTTTTGGAACATACCGATGCCTATTCCATCGGCAGCGGTATCCTCTCAAAGGAATCCGGTACAGATCAGGTTCGCAGTATGCCGTTGGCTGACTGCGAGGACATGCATATCGGCTGGATTCAGAAAAAGGACCAGGAACTCTCGGCTCTTGCCAGACGATTCCTGAATCTCATTCATATTTAGAAAAAACATTGCTGTTTTCCACAGAAATGTTATAATAGGAACAAACAAAAAATTCGATCATCCGGCTATGGTCGAAACAGGATGATCACTCGGAAGGAGTTTACTATGACAACATTATTCACAAATGCAAACATCGTTGATGTTATCGGCGCAACTGTAATCGAAAACGGTTCTGTTCTTGTTGAGAACGGTCTCATCAAAGAAGTTGGTACTGATATCGCAGCTCCGGCAGATGCAAAAGTCATTGACCTCGGTGGAAAGACAATGCTTCCTGGTCTTTTCAACTGTCATGTTCATATGTGTTCTGCTGCCGGAAACGGCGTACATGAAGACCTCTCTGACGCAAAACAGACGATCCGCGCGATCAAAAACTTAAGAACTCTCGTTAATTCCGGTGTTACATACGTGCGTGACGCAGGTTCCCCGAACTTTATCGATGTGGATCTCCACGAAGCACAGATCAAAGGCGATGTGATCGCTCCGGAAATGCAGACAGCCGGAAGAGTTATCTGTATGACAGGCGGTCATGGACATGACGAAGGCCGTGAAGCAGACGGTGCAGACGACTGCCGCAAAGCTGCAAGAGAGCAGTTAAAGGGCGGTGCTAACTGGATCAAATTAATGGCTACCGGCGGCGTTATGACCAAGGGTGTTGAACCGGGTTCTCCGCAGCTCACAGAAGAAGAACTCCGCGCAGCGATCGAAGAAGCGCACAAAGTTGGCGCTAAGACCTTCACACATGCACAGGGTATGACCGGTATTAAGAATGCGCTTCGCGCTGGTATCGATTCCATCGAACACGGTTTCTTCATGGATGACTGGTGCTTCGATTGGATGAAAGAACACAACGTATTCTTCGTTCCGACACTGGCAGCTCCGTACTGGATCAAATACTACGGCACAGAAGCAGGAATCCCGGACTACATGGTAAGAAAAGTAGAGAATACCATTGAAGCTCATATGGATACATTCCGCAAGGCTCACAAGGCAGGCGTAAAGATCGCTCTCGGTACAGACGCAGGTACACCGTTCAACAAATTTGATAAGACTGCATTCGAGGCAATTCTTATGGTTGAGAACGGTCTGACTCCGATGGAAGCAATTCAGTGCGGTACTATCAACGCAGCTGAGCTTATGTCCGTAAAAGATACCCACGGCTCCATCACCGCTGGCAAGAAAGCGCACTTTGCAATCTTCGAAAAGAGCCCGTTAGAGGATATCCACAATCTGATGGATTGTGCCATGACCGTTATGAATGGTGAAGTGGTATTTGAAAAGTAAATTGATATTTAATTGAGTAAATAAAAGTTATCTATATAGAAATCCCATATTCTGTAAATACGGCTGACTACCTTCGCTTCCAAAGATTTTCGCCTGTACGACGATTGCGATAAATGCGCTTGCAATCTTTGTACAGGCGAAAATCTTTGGAAGCTCAGTCGTCCAGCCTATCATTTTCAGAATATGGGATTTTCTAATAGACACTTTCAATCTTACTCAATCAAAATATCA
>JAFSFU010000311.1 GCA_017435025.1 Lachnospiraceae bacterium
AGATGATTGTATCCTGATTATCAATCTTTACCACGAAAGAGAAGATTTTATGTGGCATCTGTTCGGTATTGATACCACTCCGCAGGAAACGATTGATTATTGGAAAGAGTAAAAATATAGTGAAATACAGGATCAATACCCTCTGGCAATCATCGCCAAGAAAAAATTTTTTCTTCATAGTATAATCTGAATGTGATTTAAATGATTTGCATTTAATTATGAAAGGAGATTAACTATGAATAGAGGAACAAAAGCGCAGATGGTTGAGTTTATCAATAAACGTTGTCGTGTGAATGGAAAAAAGATTCCAAAGAAACAGCTGAATCAGATCGAGAAAGAAAAATTGTTGGAGATCATTAACAGTCAGCCGGCGATGGCGGAGGCATATAAGGAGTTTTTGAAGGTTGACAATATGTTGGTAGTTACGATTCCACCTCGAAAAGGATATGAAGATGCCGCATTAAAACTGGAGCAGCTGGTACATCGTGTTGTAGAGAATCCCAAGTCTTTTGTGGCACTTACAGAGGTTCAGAATTTTATCGGGAAATTACCTTACGGTTCCGTGCCGTATGAAACACTGAATCGTTTAGCTGTAAAGGCGGGAGAATGCGAACCGGGTACTGCTTTTCTTCTACTGGAATATTGTGCGAAACAGGAGGAATACAGGGCGGAGAGATTGAAAGAGCAGGCACAGGAAGATAGAAGTCAATAGAATAGAACAGGCATCCACTTTGCGATTGAGAGATCGTGAGGTGGGTGCCTTTTTTGTTTATTGCATCTCTTACTTTCTTTCGGCTCCTGGAAATATATAACTGTCGGCATTATCCGATGTTTGTCGAAATTCTAGTAACTTATATGGAGGAATCTGAAGGACATCAGCTATCAGAAAAAGGGTATCCAGAGAAATACTGGTTTTCATATTTGGAGCTTCGATGTTTGAAATATGAGTTCGGCTTAAATCGGTAAATTCGGCAAGATCCATTTGGGTGAGATTTCGGAGTTTACGGTAATAGGAAATATTTAATCCTACTTGTTTGTAATAACATTCGAATTGTGTTTTCATTCTACAAGCCTCCTGCGACTATTTTACACAATATAATGATTTGCATAAACAAAACTAAACATTGCTTTTGCAAATATGTAGTTTGCAATAGGAATGAATACATGTTATAATTAAAAAAACGAGGAGAAAATATGCAGATTGCATAATTATTAATATAGAGCGGGGAGAATACATGGAAAATACAAGCAAAAAACTGACGGTTGTCATGTTGAATGGATTTTTTATTGCAAAAGGCGACGATTTTCTGCCGCTGGCGAAGTTTGGTAATTCAAAGCTTTTGGAATTGCTGCAGATTTTATTAAGATATGGTAAAAGTGGCATTTCAAGAATTCAGTTGCTTCAGATGTTATATGACGATGACGCCGTTAGCGATAAGAATCATAGTTTGGATAGTTTGGTGTATCGTTTGAAGCAGGTAATGATTCAGTCTGACATGATTGACGATGAATTTGTCGTTATCAAGAATGGGGTTTATCGATGGAGTGATTCATTTCTGGCAGATGTGGATGTGCATGAATTTGAGGCGATGGTGGAAAAGGCCAAATCTGCAAGTATAGAAGAAACGTATACATGTCTTGTGGACGCATTTTATTTATATGAAGAAGGATTCCTTTCTGATCGTCCGGAACGACCGTGGATTACAGAGGAGAGAACATATTTAAAAAATCTATATACAACTTGTGTTTGTGAACTCGGTAAGATATTTGAACAAAGAGAAAAGTTTCAGGCATTGTATGAGTTGTATTCGAAAGCCGCGGATCTTTATCCTTATGACGAATGGCAGGCGTGGCAGATTCTTGCACTGCAGTATATGGGACAGTTTGAAGAGGCACATAAATTGTACGAACGTACAGTAAAAATGTATTCAGAGGACCTGGGACTTCCATTGTCGCAAAATATGTTGGATGTCATTCAGAAAATGAGTCATAATATTTTAAACTCTGTTGATTCTCTGCATGAAATAAAAGAACGGCTTGACGAGGATTTGAACGATAATGGTGCATTTTATTGTTCCTATCCGAGTTTTATTGATATTTATCGTTTTGTCAGTCGTACGGTGGAGCGAAGCGGACAATCCATATTTTTTATGGTGTGCAGTGTGACGTATCTGAATCCGTCCGGTCGTAAGAGTGCAAAAGCCGGAGAAGCTCTGAAAGATGCGATCAGTGCAGCGCTTCGCAAAGGTGACAGTTATACGCAATACAGCAATAATCAGTATCTGATTCTTTTATCCGGTACGAAGAACGAGAATTGTGAGATGATCTTCGAGCGGATTCGAAAGGAATTTAAGAAGAAAAACAGAAATTCCAATTGTGATCTGGAATATTATTATTCAGAGGTTCATAATACATTTGAAACTGAAAAAACGATTACATTTAAAAACAAGAAAATACTTTGGTAAGGTAAAATAAAAAAGTAAAAAGACCGTTAAAAGGGCTCTGTGCGAGGTATCTCGTAAGAGCCCTTTTGTTATGATTACACCATAAGAGTGAAGGATGTGTTATATGAGAAAAATCAGTGTAAATATATCGGCTCCCAATCTTGCAGCAATCTGCATCGATCGGGGAGAAAGCGAACATTATATCGGAAGATTGTATCATAAGTACCATGTGGGACCAATCGAGTTTCATGATCTTGGTTATCTGCTATCACAGATTGATAAATTATGTGATATAAGCGGTTATCCGCAGAGTACAACGATGAGTCGCACATTCGCAGAAAAGAAGAGTACTTCAGGAGAGGGGGCTTTGCAAGTGGCAGATTTTGAACAGATTTTAGATCAAAAAGGCGGCTTGGCTACCTTTGTCGTCCATGTGAAATATCGCCAGCACTCCACATGGCAAGGCGAGATTGTTTGGGCCGAAAAGAATAAAAAGCAAACTTTTCGAAGTGCACTGGAGTTATTAAAGTTGATCGATAATGCGTTAGAAGACGATGAAGATATAGAAGAAGGGAGGGCATGATCGTGAAGCTTAGTCAGAGAGTATTATTTAATAGAATTACAAGCGGAATGTTATCGATCCTGCTTGTTGTTGGTACGGTTCTGAATCCGGTTACCATGTTACCGGCATTCGCGACTGCAAGTTTTGTAAAACTAAATTATGAAAACCATGATAAAAATGCAGTCGAGCTTTATGTTCAGGCAGAAGAAGTAAACTATAAACCGGGTGACGAGATGGAGCTGACCTTATATGTTCAGAATAACTCGGAGGAAGCGCTTTCGGGCGTGGGCCTTTCCTGGAATGGTGATGAGGATGCTTTTGAAGAGGCAGAGTTCATTGGCTACGAAGAATTAGAGGCAGAACTGAACGACAAAGGTAATGTTGTGAACCTGAATCTGGAAGCCGGCGAGATCGTATCTCTCGGATTTGTGGGAACACTGGCAGACGATCTGGAAGATTTAAACCGCGGAGAAATCTCTTTCTTCTACGGAGCTGAGACAGAGAGTGGAACGAACGTAACAGACCGCACAAATTTTGAGTTCACTGTTGGATTGTTCAACGAGCTGTCCATGGAGTTTACTGATGGAAACGAGCTGGCTCTGGGTGAGACAAGTACCATCGATGTGAAGTTAAGCTTGAACGATCTTGGCTACTACTATGAAGCAGGGGTTGAGGAAGAGGAAATCGTAGAAGTTGCAACAGATTCCAATACAATTGTTGCAACAGATTCCAATACAGAAATTGTAACAGCAAGCGATTCCGATGCGGAACTGGCAACAGATTCCAACTCCGAGGAAGAAGACACAGAGGTTGCGACAGACTCCAATACAGAGGACGATGTAGAAGTTGCAAGCGATTCCGATTCGGAAGAAGAGGAAGACATAGAAGAAGAGTATGTATTCGAGATTACAGACATCGAGCTGAACATGGATACATACGGTGCCAAATTCAAGAACGCAAAAGTAAAACATGCGACCGTAGCAGACGGTAAGGCAGAAGTTGAAGCAACTATTGAATTTGAGATGGATGATGACGCAGAGCTTGGCGAGTATTTCGGTACTTTACAGGCAGCGATCACAAGCGACAAGAAAGTTTATAATGCTGAGATCGGTTTCCAGTATGAGGTGGTGGATGAACTCATCACAACCGGCTTCAAAAAATACGGTCTGTTCACAGCAGAGCTGGAGAACTTCACAGTCAACGTACAGGTTCCGAAGGGCGCTTTCGATGAGAAGGTAGAACTTTCCGTAACAGAACTTGCAACAGACTCTGAAGAATACAAAGAAGCCGAAGAGGCGATGGCAAACCATGACCGCCAGTACGACGGTATGATGGCCCTGGATATCTGTTTCCTCAATGAGGACGGCGAGGAAGTTGAGCCGAAGGAAGGCTGCAATGTGCAGGTATCCATTGAGATGAATGCACAGGTATTACCGGAAGGTACAGATACCGAATCTCTGATGGTTCATCACATTGCAGAAACTACGACAGACAGTGTTCAGACGGAAGTTGTGGTTGAGGATGTGGCAGATACAGCAGACGCGACAGAAGGTCTGGTTGAGATGAAGGAAGATACTGAAGTACCTGTTGTAGCAGCGGAGTTTAAGGTTGAAGGATTTTCAACATTTACGATTACGTGGAACAATATAACTACCCCATTGGTTATGTATATGATTGATGAGAGTGGAAATGAAATAGGACAAGTGGACGACAAAAAAATATATTCAGCAATGACTATTTCAGAGAATGCACCTTCGATATCAGGTTATTCATATTCAAAAGCGGTAGTTGCATCTAGTGCTCAGGTGGCTAATAGTAACGGAACTGAGATTCAAAGAGTACGTTATAATAATACTTGGCAGTATCACACGAGTACGTCAGGAACAAACAATTGGCGCTCAATTGCTCCTAATTATGTATATTTGATTTATTCCAAGTTTAACCTTAATACTGTACCAGGTGTGGCCGTACCGAATGTTACAGTTAATATGTTTAACTATGACTCTGGTATTAATAATGATAGTAACGCAATCAATAATTTCAAATTTGTAAATGGACGAGGAAGTTATGCAGAGGACGGCGGTCAATATTCTGCTAATGGTGGTGGAACACCCACTATGCGAACAACATTAGTAAATGGTTATCCAGCAGTTACAGGATCGGGCAATACTTCGATGGCCTATTTGTTCAATCCAGCTGGTGAGTATCATGTTGGAACAGCAGTAGATGGTGGCTTCTTATTCCAAAAAGATGAAAATGGGAATTACTATTATGATGCAGCGTTAAATGCAGCGTATTTTGATGAAAGCACAAATCAGTTTACATTATATAATGGAGTTGTTCGTCCGAATTATCCAGATGATGCTTATTGGAACGAGACAGACTTTTATAACTTAGTAAACTATTTTCCGTTTAATGAGTTAACTGAACAAACAGTTATAATTGATAATCCGACAAAGTTATCAGGAGTAAAAACAACAGAAATTAATTCCTCGACCAAATTAGATTTGTGGTTCGGTATGACTGTTGAGTTTGAATTCTTAATGCCTGAGGATGGTCTTGTAAATGGGGAACCAATGGTATTTGAGTTCTTAGGTGATGATGATGTATTTGTATATATCGATGATAGATTGGTTTTAGATATCGGTGGTACGCATGGTGCATTATCAGGAACCATTGATTTTAGCACAGGTAGTGTTTTCTATCAGAATAGTAATAATGAATCTGGAATAAATACAAATCTGAGAACACTTTTTACTAATCATACTTATAACGGAGAAGCCGTTGCGTTAAATGGAAATACATTTGCAGACTATACCGTTCATAAATTGAAATTCTTCTATCTTGAGCGAGGCGGTAATATCTCATATTGTAAGTTAAAATACAATTTACCTACGTTACCAGAAGGTTCTTTAAGAATTGAAAAAGAATTAACACATACTGACAGTGCCAGTGCTGAAATGAAATCTTATATCGAAAACAGTGTAGATTATAAGTTCAAAGTGGTAAAGG
>JAFSFU010000312.1 GCA_017435025.1 Lachnospiraceae bacterium
ACAGCAGATCATCCGAAGCTCCTCTGGTATCCAGCCACTTCATAATGCGCTCCGCAAGGAACGGCATGCGAAGTTCTGTTCGAAGGAACTCGGCAAGTCTCTCGTCTACAAAATCCTCCATCACTAAAAGGGGATGGTTGTAGATCACGTAGCAAAGCTCCTGGGAGGAAAAAATATGCACTCCCAATTCCTCAATATACAACGGAGAAGTGACCGGTTCCTGTCTGCATAAGATCAAACTCATACCATCACCTCCTGATAAATCTGCGCATCGGTCTTTGGATATAATTCACCAAAGCCCAGATCTATAATTTTGATCGCCATCGTCTTTTCATCAAGGAAACCAACGGCAATCCGAACTCGTGTCGTTTTATTTGGACGTTTCGGAAAACCTTCTAACGGAATCTTTACAAGTCGTTTCTGTTTCGGATCCTGATGAGGAGTGATCATCAGTTCAATATCGTCCTGATTGTCCAGAATTACCTCCAGGACTCCCCGTGCCTCGTACCAGCTCTCACCGGCAGATGCCAACGCAATCTGTACTTTTGTATCTCTCTTCAACACTTCAAGAGATACCGTTGACCGCAATTTCCCTTCACAAACACATACAAACGGATAGGAACTATTCTCATGCAAGTAATCTTCTGCCTTCAGTGCAGCACCTTTGGCAAACAGTGAGGGCTCCACGAATACACGTCTGCGCTTGCACACCTGCTTCATAAACTCCGGTGCCCAATCGGTTTTTGTAAAACCTTTTCCGGTAAGGAAAACAGAAGAAAACAGTTTTTTCTGAAGCATACGATCACTGCATGCACAGAGAATCTTATCTGCCATCTTTGCACCGGAAACTGTATCCAAAACGCTCAGATTGAATCCTTCTTCCAGTTCTTCCATTTCAGCCAATGCGGTCATCTGTCGTGGTCCACGGGAGACCTTCAGCTCATAATACCGCAGATCTTCATCTGACAATGCAAACATGCCGACCTGACCGCCCCAGACATCTCTTCTCTGGCTCAGAACGTAGTATACAAAACACTCTGTATGACTTGCAATATGAACACTTTCTGCAGAAACATTCAAATATTCTGCACAGCTCATCAGCTCATCAATCAGCTTCATTTCCATGTTTTTTAAAGAAATCACCAGCTGACTGACCGGGACATCTGGATACTCTTCGCGGATCATATCCAGTAATTTTTCAAGATATCTCCGCAAAAGCCATGCGCCGTCATATTTTACACCTGCGATCGTGGATGTGCCGTCCTTTAATGCCAGGCTCAAAAGCTTATCAACCATCACTCCGGCACCCATCAAAGCATTTTTATACGCCTCTTCTCCGACACACCACTCGTCCGCAGTCTTCTTTTTACATATAACTGTCGGAAGAATCCATGCTTCTTCTCGCCCCAGGACCGACGCCTGCGTATAAGTATCGCACAGATCAATTCCTATGATCAGTTTTTCCATCTCGTTCCCCCTCAACTATACCAACGGGAACAGTTTTTCCACTGTAAGATTGTCTGTCACATATTTGCACATGCTCTCTTCCAGTTTTCTGTCATCCTTCATTCCAAGATACAGGCTCATGGAATTGAGACAGGAGAATCTGTTCTTTTTGTCACCTGCCGGAACTTCCGTGCAGGAAACTTCGCCCTCTGCCATCTTCACCAAATCACCGTCCACGTTCTCATAGACCTCGTATTCCATGATCTCGCCTTCAAACAGCAGCTTCTGTTTGATATAGATTCCTTTATAGACCATACGGAGTTCTTCTTCATGGAACTCCTCCTCATCCGGCAGAATGCGAACCATCAGGATCGGTCTTCCGTCCGGTGAGCCATGGTACTCGATCATCTCCTTATCCATAATATCCCCCGGGATATCAGCATAAGGAGCTAATTTCTTAAAATATGCAAAGATCATGCCCTGTTCCGTAAGAACAGACATACAGCGCCTGCAAAGCGCCTTCTGTTCATCGTTAAGATTCGGCAGACCGGCATAAAATTTTGTCAGTGCGAGCAGATAAATCTCCGGAATCTTTCGCATCTCCGAACTGTTATGGATCGCACTTTCCAGATATACAAACACCTTATCTCCCGGAACCTTGTCCTTCAGGAAATATCCGACACACTTCAGAGTAAAATACGCCCTCACGATCGTATCACTTGTCTTCTTGCGGCTTGCATAGAAATCAAACACCTGGTCCAAATACTTATCACTTCCTGTGAACATAATCTGTGCCAAAAGACGTTCTTCCAGATCGTAAGTTTCTACATGCTCTCTCACAGACTGTGTCAGCAGTTTATACATATCTGCACTGGTACCATTGTAATGTTCGCACAGATAATCCAGAATTACACCATCCGCATGACCCGCCGCAAAAACACGATAAGAAAGATGCAGCAAAAGATCATCTTCATCAAATAGATTCTGCAGGATCATACGGGAACAAAGCTTCAACAGGCGTTTGATACGAACCTTATCTTCTCCGTACTCCTTCATCATCTCGTATGCTTCTGCGAAATAATTCTGCGAGATCAGTGTTTCACAGACATCCACACGCTCAGAACGGTTCAGTTTCTCCTTGTCCAGACACAGCAGATAATTTCTGCCGATTTCAGACATAGCTCCCTCTTCCCCCGGTACCATCTTCTTATAGTGATCGATAATACGCGTGAGCATTCTCTGCTGATACAATGGTTTTACCGGAAGTTCCTCGAGAGCACGTTCTAAAATTGTGATCTCGTCCTCTTCCAGCTCTTCCTTATTCATAATCTCCTGACATGCACGCATTTTTAACAGTGCATGATCCGGATAGATTTCAAAACATCGTCTTTCCAGTTCCGGCTCTTCCAATACCGGCTCTCTGGTATATTCCACGTCCATGTAACGGTTTCCGTACATATCCTGGAACATGATCACGCAATTGTCAAAGAACAGCGGTACATACACGGACCCATCCTGCAGCGGGTACGCATCTTCCCCTGTCAGAAGTTCATTGCTGACGATCACGTATTTCATCGATTCATCTTTGCATACAATCCTATTGGATCGAAGAATCGCCGGAAGAACCTTTGCAACCTGCTCGTCGATAATATCTTTATAGATCATATGCTTGTAGATCACAGCCAGACGGCTGTTGATCCTTGACTGGAACAACTGCTCCATTGCAAACTGCTCCATCGCCCGTTCATAGGTCTTATATAAGGCAGTTCCCGGCTCCACATGTTCCAGTACATTCTTATAGAGAAGAGACCTGCTGCGGCGATCCAGATGGCTGTGCTCATAAGAAAAATACAACAGCACCTGTTTCGGCATCATGCCTTTGTATTGCTTTGGAAGGGAATAAAGGAAATACTCATACAGTCTGGTCAGGCTGATCTCTTCCTCAATTCCTTTTTCGTACCAGGCGAAACTCTTTTCATTTCGTACATTGCCCTTGATAAGAAGACAACATACAGCCGCCAGCATCTCTTTCTTCGGATAGATTTCATACAGAGTACAGAGCATACGGTAGTACAGGCGGTGGAAAAACTTTGCTCCTGATGCGAGAGAGGCAATCCTTGTTGCCAGATCTTCACCGATCATTCCACGGTTTGCACCGTAATAAAGGGCATGTATCTCAAAGGCATCCATAGAACTTAACAGTTCCGGATGTGCCCCAAGAAGTTTACATGTTTCAATATACAAAAACGGACTGTGACAGCCGTTCTTGTACTGCTGTTTGAAGCTTTCATATAATGCAAACGTCTCATCCGCAATTCCGGGCTCCAGCTTTAACATCAGCATCTGCAGATAAAAACGTCCTTTTTTATCATCCAGTTTTTTGCGGAACAGACGCATCACCGCATCTTTTTTCTCCTGACTCGGATTGGTACGGTACTGGAGATACTGATAAAAACAGTACAGCGTTCCCAGCTTCTCACGTTCAAAAACAATCTGTTCTTTTACATCATCCAGACACAACGCCGCCTGATCTACACGTCCGGCATCCAGATACGTTTCCGCCTGAAAAAGGGAAAGAAGCATAGAACTTCCGTTGGCTCCGCGAATTGCATCCAGTTCTTTTTGAAGTTTGTTGAGCGTCTGGGCAGTCTCATAGGTACCGCTCTCATATTCCTCTCGCAGTTTCAGATAACGGCACACGCCGGCCTTGCTGATCTCCTGTTCGCGACCGGTAATATCAACCGTAGTATCTCCAAGAGCCTCAATACGAATCACGGTATCTCCATGAACCGTCATCAATTTAATCGCACCGAAATTACGCCCCTTGTGCATGCGCTCTGGATGAATCTTAAAGCGAAGATCGAAACGTCCATCTTCAAAATCTGCCTGCGTGATCACTTTCTTCGGAAGTTCAATAAACTCACCATCAGCACGCACTTCAATGTAAATATATCCCCAGGTGTTTTTGCGAAGAATGATTTTATCATTGATCACATCCACCGGATTGTCATAGTTTTTCTTTGCAGTAGAAAGAGTTAATTCAATCGGCTCCTTCACCCCTAAAGCCAAAAAGAACTCTTCCAATGCATTCTGGCGGTTTCCGTGACCCTTAAGTCCTTCGTAAATGGTACGGACACGCATATCCTGCATAAACGGCGCATCCATAAAGTCACGGTACTCCATCAAACGCAATGCAAGATCCATATCTTTCTGAGCCAACTCTGCAAAATCTTCCGCAGTATTAAGCGTCGTCAGAACACGCAGAGATGCCGTCATTTCCACACGAAAAAGAAAAGGAACCTCCAGTTCCCCACTGTTTGTCACAAGATGGATCGATCCTTTGATCGTATCACCGTTTTCACACCAGGATGTATCCACCTCGTATGCAATATGATTTCTGAGACCGCCAAATGCCTGATTTAAAATACGGACTCTGGAATGACTGGAATAAACCAGACCTTTAATATATAGATTGTTCTCGCTGGAAATAAACAACTCTCTTTTGTACACGGTATCACTTGCCAGTGTCTCTTCGACCTGTAATGGGGTAAGAAACAGCTTCGGAAGTTCCGCATCCACAATACCTCTTGCCAGACGGTTGATCCGTTCTCTCATATGTACTCACCTTAAATATCTCTAAATAGTCTTCAACGACAATATCATAACACATTTTCCTATGAAATACACTACAAATTTCGACGAATTTCTTTGATTCAGCCAAAAAAGAACTTGAATCCACTGCAAGAACCCTGTAAAATAGATGTACAGTTTTGCAATGTCTGTAAAGGAGTATATTTATGTTGTCGGATCCGATCACCCTCTATAAACTTATGATATTATATATGCTTGGTCATGTGAATTTTCCGTTGACCAATGCGCAGTTGACAGATTTTTTTCTTGATCACGAATATACGACCTATTTTACTCTGCAGCAGGCACTCAATGAACTGCGCGAAGCCGGTCTGATCAAAATGGAGTCCATCCACAACACTTCCCGTTATGAGATCACAAAAGAAGGAGACGATACCCTTTCTTTCTTTGGAAACAAAATCTCATCCGGCATTATTGAAGATATTGACACATACTTAAAAGAAAACAAATTCCGTCTCCGCAGCGAGGTTGGTGTGATCTCCGATTATTATAAATCCACCAATCAAGACTACATCGTTCACTGCGAAGTGCGTGAGGGAAAAGCTGTCCTGATCAATCTGGACGTTTCCGTTCCTGACAAAGATCAGGCGGAGGTTATGTGTGGTCACTGGAAAGACCGCAGCCAGGAAATCTACTCCTACGTGATGCGCACTTTAATGAAATCCCAGTAAGGAGGTTCTTATGAAAAAACTCCTTTCCATCTTTAAAAAGAAAAAGAAGAGCCCATTGGCTCCTCAGATAAAAAAAGTGAAAAAGCAGGTCAAAGGTCTGAAACTCAAACTGTTCCTGCTCTACACTCTTCCTGTATGCATCATAACACTGGGCAAAGCCGTCTGGGAAGAATATTCCAGAATTAAGGTAAGACAGGTAACGATGAATGCAGGTGATATGATAATCAATGAAAACAATCAATAGCAGGGGCTGTTATTTCAGTCCCTTTTATTCATTATTTTCGGTAAGTTTAGGAGTATACATATCTTCTTCATTTCTACGAAATTGAAACAAGCAGTCGAGTTTGATTAATTCAAAATTTTACCCGTAAGATTTAATGGTAAAAAGCAGTCGCCTATTAACAGCTACATTTTCATCAGCATACTAGAATAAGTAAAGATACATAACATATCCAGCCACAACAATCACAGGAATCAAACAGATTATCCCCAAAGCCAGACATATTTTCCCTAAAACTCGCATTTTGCTTTTATTTTGAGTTTTCCCTCTTTTTAACAACAAAATTGCCACAGTCACCAACGCAATCGTAACAACAAAAAATGCTATACCCAAATACCAAAACAAAATAATAGACGGTGCATTCTCCATAAATAACACCTCGCTAATTCTTATCTTTAGTCACCACCAGCTTCACGATCCAGAACACCCCATAAATAATGATCGGCATCGCCAAAGCAATGTAATCATACGGAGACTGGATCAAAAGATTGAACGTCGCATGCAGTGTCATAGCCGCCGCCAGCAACGCAAAGGTTCCCGTATAAAACAGCTTCTTCTGCTTTCGTACAAACGTCATTCCGCATCCGACGATCAGTGTACAGATTCCATGAGAGAGACTTGTAGAAAGACCACGGATGATTCCCCATAGTAAATCTACCTGTTCCGCATAATTGATCAATAAAAACGCATTCTCCAAAATCGCAAATCCAATACCTACAGCCATCGAAAAAGGCAGAATCTCTTTCTTATCATCACTGACCACCACTGCAAAAAAGAGAATCGGCAATGCCTTCAGAATTTCTTCGATCACCGGTGCGTATTTGATGGAAAGTTCGATTCCGCTGATTCCATACGCTCCGCACACGAACGTATTAATTTCATAAGAACATACTGCTGTCAGAATTCCGCACAACATGAATCCCATCAGCAATCTGGAGTGCTTATCCAGCAAAGTCATCAACAGCAGCATGGGAACTGCGATACAGATTGCAATTATATAAACCATTTGCGCACCCCATTTCTGGCAACAGGAAGGACGATTGCCAACAGACATCCTGTTGCGACTGCAAAGATTGTTTTAAGCTGCGTATGTGGAAATGCATAAAAGTATCCCGACATTAACAGACATATTCCAATGATAACTGCATTGAAAGGACGCATTACCTTAATAATTCCCATTTCCACATCAGGAACGATCAAATGCTTTACCGCAAAATAGAAGGTAAAAGTCATCGGAATATGCAGGCACAGCATCCATAACCCCTTTTTAAACAGCAGCAAAAGAAAAACAGACACACAAAAGTAGACTGCCGTAAAAATTTTTGCCGTCAGACGATATTTTCTGATGGATGGTTCGTCTCCGTCTGCAATGCTGTCGTAAGCTCCGTAATATGCGGAATACAAGAAGAAGAACATTCCAACAAACCCGAAATAGCCGACATGAAATCCAAAATATGTCTGTGTCCATAGGAAATCATACAACAGCGAGTATACCGTTCCGATCAGACAAGTTGCCATGGACAAAAACAGAATTTTATAGAACAATGGTGTCCTTTTTCGAAAGGCCGTGCATAAACCAAACACGGCGGCAGCCAGCACACCTATGAAAATATAAATCATGATTTCGTTTTCCCTTTACCAACTTTTTGAATAAATAACGTCATAAGACATCCAAGAACAACACCTACCACCAATGTAGTTGCGGTCAGTCCTGAGTTGTAAGCTCCATACATGCTCTGGGTCATGGTGCCGTTATCCCCATACATGGTCTGACCTCTTGCCAAACTGGTAAGTGACTGATTCGAGCTTAACACCTGTGAGTTCGAGCCTTGTAAATAACTGTTGTACTGTCCCATGAAGTCCTGAATAGATACCATTTCCATCTGGACCTCCAGACCTACTTCTTCAAGGTACCCTTCGAGCGATGTAACTGCCATATCCCATTCGTCACTGCTCATCCACAGGTCATTTCCGGTTTCATCATACTCCAGTCGCTTGGAGTCCATATAGTCTGCCATCTCACCCGGCATTTCTGTCTGGCCGCCTGTAGCATTCACCGCTTCTGCCTGCAGTTTACGTGCTTCGTTAAGATACTGCGCGCAAGTCTTCTGTTCATTCTGCAGTTTTTGAACATTCTCCATCCGATCCAGTGCCTGCTGCTTTGATATATCTGCCATTTCCAGCTGCAGCTTCGCATACATCTGCTGAAGACTCTGGTCTGGTCCCAAATTATCCATATTCAGATTGTTGGATGTTCTCATATTACTCATATCATTTTCCTCCTCTTAAGCATGATACCTCAAACACAGCATCGTAATATCATCGAACTGCGGCGTCTCTCCGGCAAAAGCATCCACATCCGCCTTTACCTTTGCACAGAGTTCTTCCGGTCCGGCATCGCTGTTGGCATTCAGGATCTGACTCAAACGCTCCTCACCATACAGTTCCTCCTGCTGATTCATCGCCTCCGTAACCCCGTCCGTATACAGATAGATCACATCTCCAGACTGAAGCTGTACTTCATTTTTCCGGTACGGAATCTCTTCCATCATGGCCAGCACAAGATTGGGTCTGCTTCTCAGATACTCAAAAGAACCATCCGCGTGTTTGACCAAAGGCGGATTATGTCCAGCATTGGCAAAACCGATCCGTCCTGTTTTGATATTCAACATGCCCATCCAGGCAGTCACAAACATTCCCGCATCATTTCCTTCACAGAGTTCTTCGTTGGCATGGATAAACACTTCTTCCACACTCATTCCAGTCTCTGCATAACTCTTTAAAAGCGCTTTTGATTTCATCATAAACAATGCCGCCGGAATTCCCTTTCCTGAAACATCAGCTATTAAAAAAGCAAGTGTCTCTTCATTCACAAAATAGAAATCATAGAAATCTCCGCCCACCTCTTTGGCTGTGTGCATGGTCGCCCAGATGTCAAAC
>JAFSFU010000039.1 GCA_017435025.1 Lachnospiraceae bacterium
AAGCGGTATCAAAGTATCTATGCATAAAAACAAGATTCTAATATACCTAAAACGAATGTTTTGCGGTATCTGAGATCTTCATTTTTTTCATGAGATACTATACCATCCTTGATTCTCGTTTTTTCAAGTTCTATAGTATCCATTGATATAAAAATCTCATATAGATACTCCCAGCACGCTTTGAGCTTATTGTGATATTTTTATTTACTCAATGAAATATCAAATCTCCTTCTTCCCCTTCAGTTCCCTCAACACATCCAGCGGGAACTCCATCATGCATCCCTTCTTCGGGTTCACCACCTGCGTAATTCTAAGATTTCCCTTCAGAGACAAGATCATAGCCGCCTGCGCGTCACTGATTCCGGTCTGGGACATCAGGAATTTCTGCATCTTTCGGCCGGCTGTTACATGGCACACATCCAAAGATTCGTCCGCTGCCGTTGTATAGCAGGAACCGCCGGAGGTCACGAACGGAGTAGGAATATCCTCGCGATCCTTTAATATAGTCACACGCACGGTGATTTTTCCGCTGCATTCCATACCGCAGATTGCCGTTTCACCATCGCCTTGAATGGCATGAATATCTGCCATGGAAAGATTAGCTCCCGGAACAACAACCGGTAAATAAACGGTCGCACCCTCACCAATCTCACGAATGTCCAGGTTTCCTCCATGCTCACCCGGAACCTGAGTGGAGGCCGGCTCTGCCGGGCACGTTCCAATCACACCGATCATCGGACGTACCGGAATGTCGATCCCGCGATCCCAATGAATGATCCCATTTTCGATATCAAAGCGTCTGCAGAAACATCCATCCACGTCGTAGATTCCTTTTCCCGTCCGAACGCACATCACACCATGATCTTCCAGATCGATCTTCAAGATTTCTACCTTCAGAACATCTCCCGGCTCCGCCCCGTTCACACAAAGCGGTCCTGTAATCGGATTGTTGCGGGTCATATCCATTCTGGAAAATTCCATGCGATCCTCCACCAGCTGTTCTGCATAGCAGTCCTGGCAGTCAAAAATCACCGTATCGCCGGAATTTGCGAACGCCACTGCTTCCACGGTCGGGTCAAACTGAAACTGAATGTGTTCTTTTGAAATTATCTGGATCATAGTGCTCTCCTTTTTTCAACTCTTCATCCGCTTGTATTATGATTAAGCTAAGGGCTCGAAATCTTCTGCCGGGTGTTTGCAGATCGGGCAGATCAGATCTGCCGGCAATGTATCTCCTTCATATACCCAACCGCAGATCTTGCACACGAAGCCTTTTTTCTTGCTCTCTTCTGCATTCTTTTTCGGTTTCACGTTATTCTGGTAATAGGTATATGTCATGGTCTCTTTATCAGAAAGAACTTCCTCCTCTGTCACACTGCAGATAAACATGCCATGGGAATCCATATCGATGTACTCTTCCACCTTCAGAGAGAGGACCGCATTCACATACTGATTCAGTACAACCAGACCATTGGAAGAACGTTTCGGTGTCTCACCTGCAAACTTATCAACATCGCGTCCGCTCTGGAAACCAAACTTCTCAAATACAGAAAACGGAGCATCCTCAGACAGGCAGTTCACGTTCATGATCCCTGTTTCCTTCACCACATCATGGGTATAATTTGCCTTGTTGATTCCAACAACTACCTTTGCCGGTTTGTTGGTGATCTGCATAACCGTATTGCCGATCATACCATTGTCACGTTTTCCATCGTTGGATGTAATTACATATAAACCATAACTAATATTATATAACGCCTTCATTTCCTTACCTCCTGCAATATATCTTGTCGTTGCTGCAGCTGATTATTTCACCAGCTCATCTGCCAACGCTTCAATCTGCTGTTTGTTCATTTCATTCATCGCACACATAATCTTTACAGTTGTCTCCGCGAAAGTCAGATTCTTACTTCCCTCCAGCATCTTTGTCATAATTTTTGCTGCCTGAGGTGCCCAGGAACCGTTTTCGATCATACCAACCATACGATTCTGATAATTTCTCTCTGTCAGATGGTGGATAAATTCTTTCATAAACGGGAAAATATCACCGTTGTAAGTCGTTGTAGCCAATACCATCTTGCTGTATCGGAACGCATCCTCTACTGCCTCAGCCATATCATCACGAGCCAGATCTGCCACTGCCACCTTCGGACAGCCCTTTTCTTTCAACTTCTCAGCCAGCAATTCTACCGCATCTTTTATATGTCCATAAATAGAAGTGTACGCGATCAGAACACCTTCATCCTCCGGTCTGTAGGAAGACCAGATATCGTAAAGATTAATATAGTATCCAAGGTTCTCTGTCAGCACCGGTCCGTGAAGCGGACAAATGATCTGGATATCCAGTCCAGATGCCTTTGCAAGAAGCGCCTGTACCTGCGGACCATATTTTCCTACGATGCCGATATAATAGCGGCGCGCCTCACATGCCCAGTCTTCTTCCACATCCAGTGCACCGAATTTGCCGAACGCATCTGCAGAAAACAGCACTTTATCGGTGGAGTCGTAAGTCATAATAACTTCCGGCCAGTGAACCATCGCAGCTGTCACAAAAGTCAATTTATGCGCACCTAGACTCAGTTTATCTCCCTCTCCAACAATCAATCTTCTGTCTGTATAATCTTCACCGAAGTATCCCTTCATCATCGTGAACGCCATACGGGACGCAACTACCATCGCTTCCGGATACTCTGCCATAAATCTGGCAATATTGGCGGAATGATCCGGTTCCATATGCTGTACGATCAGATAATCCGGCTTTCTTCCTCCCAGTTCAGCCTCCAGCTTCTGAAGCCATTCATCACCGAAGTTCCGATCCACAGTATCCATAACTGCAATTTTTTCATCAAGGATCACATAAGAATTGTAAGCCATTCCATTTGGAACAATATACTGTCATTCAAACAGATCAACTGTATGGTCATTTACTCCAATGTATCTGATATCCTTAGAAACCTCCATATTCCATCTCCTTTATTTTCCAATAATAGTAATCATTACTGTTTTATCTCTTTGATTATAATACAAATTCTCCCTCAAATCAAGAGGAAGAATTCATATTTTCAATATAATTTATGACTCATTCAACTTTTCCAAACGTTCCACATCCAGCAATTCGATGGTTCCACGGGTGAGCTTTACCATACCCTCATTCTGGAAATAACGCAGCATTCTTGTCACCACTTCACGGGCGGTGCCCATGTGATTGGCAATCTTTTCATGAGTGATCTTCAGTTCGCTGGTTCCTTCCAACGTACTCTCCTCCACCAGAAATGCCGCCAATCGCTTGTCGAAACTCTTCCACATAATCTGGTCCATGGTCCACATCACATCGGAGAACCGACTTGCTATGATCTGGTTGGTATAGTTGGCCATCGGTGCCGATTCCTCACCAACCGTACGATATACATTCGGCGGGATCACCCACACCTCCGTATCCTTTTCTGCCTCGATCAGAACATCGAACATGATATTCGGCATAACACAGGACGCGGAAAAAATACAAATGTCCCGCTCAAACAAGCGGTACAACGTCACTTCTCTTCCTTCACCGGAAATGCTGTACGCACGAAGCTGGCCGGAGTGGATCAACAGCACACCAATGCAGTTCATCTCTCCACTATGTAAAATAGTTCCCTTGCGAACACGACGATGAGAAGATGATGTCCGCAGCTTTTCCTGGTGTTTCGGCTCCAGTTGATCCCATATTGGGAAATACTCAGAAAATTCCATACTGCTACCTCCTGATATAATCAAGTATAGACCAGACGTTCTGCCATGTCAACATCTGTCCAAATAGGAACGGGGGCCTGCAGAATCTGCAGAACCCCCGCCATTCTATTAATTATAGGAGATGAGGAATAGAATTCATATGCATATAGGTTGCTACGGAACAGTCATAGCCTTTGATATGTCCGTATAACCACTCTGTCACGTTCCGATTCACCGCATCTACAAATGCATCCGTCGGACCTTCCATCTCTTCCAGCATTTCTCTTAATTCTTTTACTGCAACGCGGAACTCTTCATGTCTCATCTTGTGTTCCTCGATGCCAGGATACTGAATCTCCTCTTGGAGCTTCTCCTCCTCTGCAAAGTGAAAATCTGTATAGTCAGCCAGATAATCCAGCATCTTGATCGCCTTCACTCTGCCGCTTCCTTCTTCGCAGCTGCGAATCAATTCATTGATCCGGTTGATCAGTTCCATGTGCTGCTCATCAATCATTCCATAACCGGTAACTAAACTCTCATCAAATCTTGCCAACATAAGTATTTCCTCCTCCTATACAAATTTTCTATCCTCGGTATTACTTCCACATTTCTTTTGCGACTATTTGTCGCTTTTCTTTTTTGTTGTCTTTATCATATAGGATTTGGGGAAATTTATCTGTGATTTTGTCACATAAAGAGATTGAGATTTTATCTTGTCTTACAAACCATCATATAATAGTTATTTCCATTAAACTGGAATGTACCGGCCTTGGTCATCTCCGCCTTTCTTGTATGTGCTGCAAAGGAACGATCGTTGATCTGGTTGATGAACGTAGCCATATATGGATAACGTCCGGCATAATTGGACAGGGATGCAAAGAACACCTTCTCAAACACACCGGTGCCACGGACAGACTTATCAATGCAGACCGGTCCATACTGATACGAATTCTGAATCGTTAATGTCTCACCATTGCAGGTAAACTCTGGGAGTTTCTCGATCATGTATGCGAACAGCGGCCACTCAGCCCAGAACTCCCAGGATGCAGCCAGCGCAAATGCAACAACGTTTCCGTTATCATCTTTTGCAATGGTCACACCGTTCTCTTTCACAATCAGAGCTTCCAGCTGCTCATCAGTCAGATTGGTGGTCACAAAACCATCTTTCTTATCCTCTTCTGCAATGTAGTTCACATGATTTGCTTTCAGCAGAGCGCGCACGCCCTCAGCATCCGCAAGAGTTGCCTGTGTAATGATCATAATACTCCTCCTTTGTCACTACAATGTTCCAAAACTACCAGCTTAAGTGATGCAGATGACCTTCCATGGTCATCTTTTCAAATCCGTTCTGTCTCAATCCCTCATAAAGCATGATCGCCACAGAATTTGACAGATTCAGAGAACGGATATCGCCCCACATTGGGATCCGCACACTGGTTTCCGGGTATTTCACCAAAATTTCTTCCGGGATTCCACGGCTCTCCGGTCCGAACATCATATAGCAGTCCGGCTCATATTTCACATCAGTATATACCTTCTGTGCTTTAGTCGTCGCCATATAAATCTTGGCGCCCGGATTCTTCGCAAGGAAATCTTCGAAATTACTGTACACGGTCACATCCAGCTTATCCCAATAATCCAGTCCGGCACGAACCAGATGTTTTTCACTTAGTTTGAACCCCAACGGTTCGATCAGATGCAGTTTTGTATTGGTCGCCACACATGTTCGACCGATATTACCTGTATTTGCCGGCATCTCCGGCTCATATAATACAATATTCATCTCTATTCCTTCACTTCCAGCTTCGCAACAAACCGCTCGATTCTTGCCAGTGCACGTTTTAAATCCTTCATAGAATAGGCATAGGAAATACGAAGATAACCTTCACCACAATCACCAAACGCAGTACCCGGCACAACGGCTACTTTCTCCTCTTCCAGGAGTCGGAGCGCGAACTCATCGGAAGTCATTCCAAATTTTTTAATACTCGGGAACACATAAAATGCTCCCTGGGGCTCATAACAATCCATTCCCATATCGCGAAACGCCTTTACCAGATACTCTCGTCGCTCATTGTAGGCATCTCGCATTTCAGCGACCTCTTCATCTCCGTTTCGAAGCGCCTCCACCGCCGCATACTGGCTCGTGGTTGGAGCACACATGATCGCGTACTGATGAATCTTAAGCATCTGCGATAAGATCAATTCCGGTGCACATGCATAACCAAGTCGCCAGCCAGTCATCGCGTAAGATTTAGAAAAACCATTAATCAGAACCGTACGCTCCTTCATTCCCGGCAGAGATGCGATCGTACAATGTTTTCCCACATAGGTCAGTTCAGAATAAATCTCATCAGAAATGATAAATAGATCATGTTCCTCCACCACCTCAGCAATCGCTTTTAAATCTTCCTCTTCCATAATGGATCCGGTCGGATTGTTCGGGAACGGCAGAATCAGAATCTTCGTCTTTGGCGTCAGTTTTTCCAGTACCTTTTCTTTTGTCAAACGAAACTGGTCTTTTTCCTCCAATTCGATCGTTACCGGAACTCCTCCGGCAAGAATCGTGCATGGAGTATAGGAAACATAGCTTGGCTGCGGAATCAACACTTCATCCCCCGGATTCAGCATGGCTCTCAACGCAATATCAATGGCCTCACTGCCTCCGACGGTCACCAGGCATTCGTCATTATAATCATAGGATACATCAAACCGGCGTTCCAGATAGTTACAGATTTCCATTTTCAATTCTTTCAGTCCTGCATTGGATGTATAAAAGGTCTGACCGCGCTCCAGGGAGTAGATTCCTTCATCGCGAATATGCCACGGTGTATCAAAATCCGGTTCACCAACACCCAGAGAAATCGCATCTTTCATCTCACCTACAATATCAAAGAACTTACGGATCCCAGACGGCGGAATTGCTGTTATTGTATCAGACAATGGGTTTCTCACGGTGTAATCAGCATCCTTTCATCTTCATCATCACTCTCTAAGACTACGCCCTGTTCCTTATACTTCTTCAAAATGAAGTGTGTGGATGTACTTACCACAGATTTGATCGTAGCCAGCTCTTCATTTACAAACTGCGCCACTTCGCGCAGCGTCCTTCCTTCTACAATAACAGTAAAGTCAAATGTTCCGGAAGACATCAGATAAATGGATTTCACCTCTTTGCGATGGCAGATTCGCTCCGCGATGGAGTCGTATCCCACACCTCTCTGAGGAGTCACTTTCACTTCGATCAATGCAACAACTTTCTCATCGTTCATGTTTTCCTGCATTTAGGATACCTCCTCCGTAATTTTATAAATTTCATCCGGCTGCGGCCGCTCCAGATATCCCGTTCCACTGACTCCTGTCATTTTTCTTGCGATACCTTTTTCTACTTTTCCGATCACAGCTGCACGGATTCCCTGTTCTCTTAATCGATCCACCATATCCCATCCATGGTCAGAGGCCATCAATACGCACTCGCCGGACCATAAGCGGTATGGATTCAGATCAAAAAGCTCACATATTTCTATAATTTCCTGTCTGACAGGAATTTTTAGCAGAGAAAAAGTAATTCCCTGCTCATATGCCCCTGAAAGATTCCAAAGGGCAGCAAGAATGCCGCCCTCTGCAATAAACTCCCACTCAGTTGCCCCCAAGGACTCCATCTGTTCCGGAGTTAAATCCAGGGTTTCATCCGCTGCCGCTTCCATTCCTCTCACATACGCCGGGGAAAAACGGGCAGCGATCATTTCCTTTTTATATTTCAGAGCCACCTTTGCTCCGGTCTTGCCGATGCATCCGGCTACAACCAGATCCTGGCCCGGGACAAAAATTCCTCTGCTGTTTGGCTCTCTTTCAATTCGTCTCATCATATCGAAGGATTCCTTTTCTTTACAACCCCTGCGTCCAGTTGACTACGGACCTGTCGTGGCACCCGGATCAATCGGCGCGATCTCAACCGGTGCTGCAGCCGGTGTTTCTGCCGGTGCACCCGGTCCGCCACTCTGCTCCGGAGTTACTGCACCCGGTCCTGCCGGTGCACCCGGACCACCAGGTCCCGCCGGAGCTGTCTCAGTCGGTACTGCCGGTGTCTCAGCCGGAGCTGTCTCAGCCGGTGCCTCCACCGGTACCTCCACCGGAACTGCCGGTCCTACACGATAAATCGCTTTGGATGCATTGTAATTGTCCTTATTTAACAAAGTTCTCTCCTGAAGAACACCGTCAATATACACACATTTATAGAGCTCGGAGCGAATACCGGTGTGAGAGGACTGTACTTTTACCCTCTGGCCCGGCTGCAAGGTCGGATCCTGCTCTTCAATCGGGTCGCCCGGATTGATCCACTGCAGAGTTTTGGATTCAAACTCCACCTTACGATTCTCCGGTCTTGTTTCTTTACCATAAATTGTAAATGTCAGTTTTTTGCCGGAAGTATAGCCTTCCACATAGATCGGCGTATCGTACGGGTTTGCGATCTTGATATCTTTATAAGTACCTGCGATAGCTGCATCTCTGGAATGGTCCACATAAGACACTGTCATCGAATGATTCTGACGCTGTACGATATCAAGCTCCGCATAAAGTGCCGCATTATATAAGGTTGTAGCAATCTGACAGATACCGCCTCCGATACTGTCTACGGAACGACCGTTTTCGTATGCACCCGCATTCTTAAAACCATTTTCCGCAGTGATCGGCGCCATAGCACCCTGGCCGGAAAGCACTTCGCCCGGCATCAGTACATGCCCGTTGATCTTAGATGCTCCAACTTCCAAATTGGTAGAACGCGCCCAGCCGCTGCTGGCAAAGCTTGTCGTATAAGTACCCAGAACATCCTGAATTGTCTCCAGATCCTCGGTTTTGATCTTAGGTTCCTGCTCTGTGATCACCGCAGTAAGTGTCACTCCATCAGTTCCTTCTTCACTGAGTGCCGCATTCAATGCCTCTTCGGTCGCTTCCATATCCACCGCAATACCGGTCACAGACGGTGTCACAATGAACTGATCGCCTTCTTTTACAATTGTTGCATCCTGTGCCTCGGTAATTGCTGCACCGCAATGCTCGTTCACAAATGCAGATACTTTTGCCTGATCCACATGCATCTCCAGCTCAATCCTCACCGGATTCTCCTGGAGATCTTTCTGTTTCATATAACGTCTGATCAGGTTTCCCTCCACTTTGGAGTTCTCCATAGCCTCTGCTACTGCATCCGGGTTTCCCCAGCTAAGTCCCAGATCTTCTGCACTGGCCTCCGCACTGGCCCCGTTCACATCAAGGGTTACCGTCTGGCTCATTTTCTCTTCTACATATGCCTTTACTGCTTCTTCTGCCTCTTCCTCAGTCATTCCTTCCAGATTCATATTTCCTACAAATACGCCGGTCGGGATCACTTCATCTGCGCGTACGGAAACAGGGGCCATCCAGACAAGACCTGCTGTTACAATTGCGGTTAAACCTGCAATCCACGCATTCTTTTTCATAATCTTCTCCTCTTAAAAATTCAAATGAACAGGATAACCTGTTCATTTAATAAAAATCTTTTCACTTAAACAAGTGCCATCAGAGCACTTAATACCATCGGCAGTACCATTGCTACGGAAACTACTACGATTACAATTGTGGAAAAAATCTTTTTATTCTTTTTGTTCTTTAAGTTTAACAATTTGTTCACCTCTTTGTTGATTCTTATCTTCATGCCGGAACTGCGTATGTACACGCGCCTGCTCAGGAATTCTTCCATGCGTAAATATAATCTTGTCTATCATTCTTGAGATTTCATTTCCGGACATATGGTCTATATCGACAGTCGATACTATTCTATGATATTTTAATAAATCATGCAAGTGTTCTTTTTGTCTTTTCGATGCCTGACGCTCTTTTTTTGCCTTATAATTCAGCTTTGAAGCCACAAACAAGTCACCGCGTTTCTCTCCAAACCGCTCTTTCAACGCCAGATAAAGAAGATGCGCCGACATGGCATCGGACAATGCCCGGTGGGCGGTATCTGGTGTAATACCAAAATAACCACAGGCTGCACCGAGGTTCTTCTTCTCCGCCCCCGGCATCAGATACCGACAGATCTTTAACGTATCGATTCCCTCTTTTTCAAAAGTCAGTTTTTGATTTGCCGCCGCCTGTACCAGAAATCCATAATCAAAAATAATCTGATGTCCCAATAGCGGAAATCCATCGCAGAACCGGATCACATCCGGAAGTACTTCCTCAATTCCGGGAGCATCGACCACCATATCATCTGTAATACCGGTTAATTCGACAATTCGCTCCGGTATCTCCCTGTGTGGATTCACCATGGTATGATACGTATCCGCAACCACACCGTCCACAACCTTCACCATGCCAATTTCGGTGATTTTCTCCCTTTTTGCTCCGATTCCTGTGGTCTCCAGATCAATTGCCACGTAGGATGTGATCATCTCCGGTCACCTGCCTTTATCATCTCTTCACGTGAAAACCGGACCGCCCGTGCGTTTTTGCTGAGTGGATCGCGGTTCTTATAATCAAACAGTACATAACTGCCATCTTCCATGTATTCCATATGAGCCATCTTGCTCATCTGGCGACTGTCATATCCCTCATATCCATGAAGCCATACCGGACTTTCCTCTTCCGCCTCGAAAAACTCCCGAATCTGGCGTTTCGCACCGGACTGGTCACTGGCAAATGACGGACGACTCTTCACATTCTCTCTCAAATACAAGTCATAGATCAGGCTGTCCCGGAAACCAGACAGTTTCTCCTTTTCCCCTGCAAAGCGAGCACACAGGAAACGGTATAAAATTTCATACCTGGCAAGTCTGCTGTGACTCAGACCAAAAAGCTTCTGTTCCTCGTAATAATCCGCCAGTGTTAAAAACATCTCAGAAGGTGACGCAAATTCTTTTTCCAGCAAATCAACCGTATGGGAAAATTGTCCGCTATTGTAATGGACCTCCACCATATCCTCCATGCCCTTAAGTCGGATCACATCCGAATAGGAAAGCCATTTTGTCGATAACACTTCATATGGCGGAATACCACGATATTTCAGTTCATAGGCATCCGTTTGCGATGCCATATAAGACCCCTTTAGCACCTTGAGAAATCCCAGCTGAAGCTGATCCGGCTTCATCCGGTATACATCGTCGAACGATTTCAGGAACGAATCCATATCCTCGAACGGAAGACCTGCGATCAGATCCAGATGCTGATGGGTATTCCGATACCCACGTACCTGCGCAACCGATGCCTTCAATTTATCCAGGTTCATTTTTCTTCTGATCTCACCGATGGTATTGGGGTTTGTTGACTGAACCCCGATTTCCAGCTGAATCAGACCCGGTCGCATCTTTTTGATCAGCGCCAGCTCCTCTTCATCAAACAGATCTGCTGAAACCTCAAAGTGAAAGTTTGTGATTCCATTATCATGGTCCAGTATATGCTGCCAGATTCCCATGGTATGCTCTTTTCGGCAATTGAACGTCCGGTCTACAAATTTCACCTGCGGAACTTTATTCTCTAAAAAGAAATCCAGTTCTCTCTTTACCTTCTCCAGACTGCGAAAACGGACCGTTTTGTCGATGGACGAAAGGCAGTAGCTGCAGGAAAACGGGCATCCGCGGCTGCTTTCATAATAGACGATCCGGTTTTCAAATCCCGCCATATCTCCATAGTAGAACGGAACGTCATCCATGGACAACAGCTTTTGGGACATGTTTTCATGAATTTCTCCCTTTTCATCGCGGTAAGTGATTCCGGCGATTTCAGAAAGTTCCACCTGCGCAAGACTTTTTCCTGCATTCCCATAAGCTTCCACCAATTTGGCAAAAGTCTGTTCTCCTTCTCCGCGCATAATTCCGGCAATCTCCGGCTCTCGTTCCAACACCTGAACAGCATCGTAAGACACCTCCGGCCCTCCCAGCCAGATTGCACAATCCGGCAAAACCTTGTGGAGGTCGCGCACCAGATCCAACACATGGGAAATGTTCCATATATAGCAGGAAAAGCCGACAAAGTCCGGCTTTCTCCTAAAAATATCCTGTAAAATATGTTCCATCTGATGATTGATGGTATATTCCCCAATCTCTACATCTGCTCCCGGCACATGCTCCTTTGCAAACGCTCTGAGGCTGTAAACAGCAGGATTGGAGTGAATATATTTGGCATTGACTGCCGCCAATAAAAATCTCATACGTAATACTCAATCTTTCTTCCGGTCGGATGATATTGATAGTAACGCACACCGGCTGCATTTAACATGCGTTTGGATGCTCTGGTGCTCGGCGTATCTGCATACTTATCACTTTCATATACGATCGTCTTAATACCGGACTGAATGATCGCTTTCGCGCATTCATTGCACGGGAACAGAGTTACGTACAGCTTGCTGCCTTCCAGACTGCCGCCTCGGTAATTAAGGATCGCATTGAGTTCGCTGTGAGTCACATAAAAATATTTCTCATTGTACGGATCGCTGTCATCTTTGCCCCACGGGAATTCCTCGTCAGAACAGCCAGTCGGGAAGCCGTTATAACCCATAGACAAAATCTTATTGTCTTCGCTGACAATACAGCAGCCCACTTGCGTGCTTGGATCCTTGGAACGCATGGATGACAATTTTGCCACACCCATAAAATACTCGTCCCACGTAATATACCCTTTTCTCTTATCTGACATAATATCCCCCTTGTACTTGCTCTATACGTTCACAATGTGGTATCCGGCTGCTTTGCAGAGGCGGTTCATGATCGCCTGTCCCAAACGGTCTTTGGAAAAACTCTCTGAAAAAATGCAGTCCACATTCCGGTCATCAAAATCACGGAGCACAGCAAACAGATTGTGGGCCACTGTCTCTTCATGCTCTCTGCTGCCGATCACTTCCAGAATCCCCTCCGGATAATGCTCACGGCTCTCCTCTGTACAGATAATGCCGACTCTCTTTCCTGCTTCCAATGCAGCCTTTGCCTCGCGATTAATGAACTCCACCACTTTATCCATTTCGCCTTCCACCAGTGTCATCTCTGCATTAGGCGCATAGTGACGGTACTTCATGCCCGGTGCCTTCGGTTTCATTCCTTCGCTCATCGGACCCAGGATTGCCGGATCAATTGCAACAGTTCCGATCGTTTCCTGTAACATTTCCATGGTGATCGCACCCGGCCGCAGCATCGTCGGCACTTCTCCGGAAACATCCACGATCGTAGATTCCACGCCAATTCCCACTTCGCCGCCGTCGATGATCATTTCGATCTTTCCGTTCATGTCCTCGATCACATGCTCCGCCCTTGTGGGGCTCGGTCTTCCTGATGTATTGGCACTTGGTGCCGCAACCGGAATACCGGCCAAACGAATCAGACAGGATGCGATCGGATCAGACGGCATGCGCACCGCAACCGTATCCAGACCACCGGTCGTTCCATACGGTACCACATCTTTTTTCGGGAAAATCAAAGTCAGAGGTCCCGGCCAGTATTTCTCTGCCAGTTTCCGTCCCGCTTCCGGAATCTCCGCCGCCAATTTGGGCAGATCTTCCATTGATGCGATATGGGCGATCAGCGGATTGTCCGACGGACGTCCCTTTGCCGCATAGATCTTTGCAGACGCCTGCTCTTCCAGTGCATTGGCACCCAGTCCATATACCGTCTCAGTCGGGAAGGCCACAAGACCTCCGTTCTTCAGGATCTCTGCGGCCTCCACCAACTGTTCATCTCTTAAGTTATTTTTATCTTCGATTCGAATAATCTTCGTTTCCATGATACCAGCCTTTACGCTTCTATTTATTGCCGATGCTGTGGATCAAATTACTGATACGCTTATAAATAAGCAGTGTCACAACAGACACAACAACACCCTTGAGCAGGTTGAACGGACCTACACAAATCAGAGCAAATGTCCATACATTGCTTACTGCCGGATTGATTGCCGCACCAGCCTCAATGATCGTCTCAAGCGGCATAATATTGGAATAGAACGGCAGCATAACCAG
>JAFSFU010000313.1 GCA_017435025.1 Lachnospiraceae bacterium
CATTTTCAGATAGGTAAACATATCCAACCTCCTATTCCTTTACTAAAATATCACATTTTTTATATTTTGTCAATCTTCATAGTGTTTGTTATTTCATTTTATGTTATAAAACATTACACTTTTTTCATTTTTCTATTGACTTATTCTGAAATATGTGATACCTTATCATTGGATTAGCACTCAGCAAGACTAATTGCTAACAACCCCAATAATTAAAGAAACCAGCAGCTACCAACTGCCGGCTCCCAAAAGTATATAATAAAACTAAGCTATAAATTATGATACCACGGGATTTACATTGTTGCAAGCAGAACATTTGTTTATTTCTTTGATTATTGTTCACATAGATATAATAATTAAAGGAGCTTCCTGTATAATACAAATATAGGGAAATCCGAGAAAGGTGGTTGAGAAGAGAAATACCTCAGAGTACAATAAGATTACTGACTTTTGGACGGTTAGTAAAAAATCTTATTAATACAGAGAGGTATCTGAAATGAATTATAACACACAAAACGCAAAAATTAAATCCATTACTGAAAAAACTTTGATTGTTGGTATTGACGTTGGCAGCGAGACTCATTTTGCCAGGGCATTTGACTGGCGTAACTACGAGTATACCAAGAAACCGCTGGAGTTTAGCAACACAGAAGCCGGTTTCCAGACATTCAAGGCATGGATAGAGGATTTCTCAGAAAAACATGGTAAAACCGCTGTAATCCCCGGCATGGAGCCAACCGGCCACTACTGGTTTGCTTTGGGGAAATTCCTGCAGGACAACGGAATGAAACCGGTACATGTGAATCCGCATCATGTAAAGAAGTCGAAAGAGATGGACGATAACAATCCCAACAAGAATGACCGCAAAGATCCGAAGACGATTGCTGCACTGGTCAATGAAGGGCGGTTTTCTTACCCATATATACCCACCGGTATCTATGCCGAGATCCGGAGTTTGTCAAATCTGCGCTTTCAGACGCAGGAGGAGATCACGCGGATCAAAAACCGGATCGCCAGATGGTTTGCTATCTACTTCCCTGAATATAAAGACGTTTATGGGGATTTATTGGCGGTCAGTGGGAGGATGGTTCTGAAGGTGGCTCCACTGCCGGAGGACATCAGGAAACTGGGTGCGGAAGGTGTGAACCGGATCTGGAGAGACGAAAAGCTGCGAGGCGCTGGAATGAAGAGGGCAAGGATCCTGGTATCAGCCGCAGAGCATAGCGTTGGAAGCAAGGAGGCACCGGAAGCAGCCAGGATGGAGCTTAGAAATCTGCTGAATGACATGGATGTATATGCGTCAAGACTGGAGGAACTGCTCCAGAAATTAGAGGAAAAACTGAAAGAGATTCGCTATGTTGATAAATTAATGGAGATCAAGGGAATCGGTCTGGTAACAGTCAGTGGATTTATAGCAGAGGTGGGTGACATTGGACGTTTTGATAACCCCAAGCAGCTGCAGAAACTGGCGGGATATGCCATCGTGGCAAACGATTCCGGTAAGCATACCGGAGAAAGCCGTATCAGCTACCGTGGTCGTAAGCACTTAAGATATGTACTGTATGAAGCGGCGATATCTGTGGTGGGAAAGAATGCGGAATTCCGGGAAATCCATGAGTATTACCAGACCCGGAAGAAAAATCCGCTAAAGAAGATGCAGTCTGTGGTGGCAGTGGCCTGTAAGCTTATAAGGATATTTTATGCGATCCTTACAAAAGGTGTGGATTATGATGGGTCAAAACTGTTGGGAGACATCAGGAGACCGCAGGTGCAGGCAGCATAACAGACATTCATAAAAAAGAGTTATACCCTGTCACAGTTGAATTGAGTTTTTAACAGTGAACAGTAAGAGCTGAATTCAGCTGTGACAGGTAAGCTGAGCTGTATGAGGAAAGAGCAGGGAAAACGTCCACCGCAAGGTGCCGGTTTTGGAATCGTACAGAACAAGTCAGTAAGAATTAATACAAAGAATGAGCCGGTAGTCGGCAGGAATATTTTCCATAGGGCAAGACCCTGGTTAGGAGCTAAGCTGACACCCTGGTTATGGACAGGCGGGACGAAGGAAGTTAGGACGATGTAGAAATACAAGTGATCCTGGTAGACACGGGAGGTTCGCTGCCGTAGATGGAAGGGCATACACAAGGCCATGTAGAGCGGAAAACAAAGACGTTTTACTTCGTATACCCTAAACCAGCTATTTTCGTACCAGATACAGAGAAATGTCCATCTCCTTGGCTCATTCACCTGAGATATGAAACTAAAAATTCCTTGAAAAATAAGGAAAAAACACTTGACTAAATAGGGAGGAAACTGATAATGAAGGAAATTATCATCCTAAGTGCAAAGCACTACGAAAACGCAGAAACTACTAACTATGGTGATTGTATACTTATCAACACCGGCACCGAATTGTACATCTATGATTGTGGTTCTTCTAAACATGCGGAGGAGGCAATTCAATATATGGATAGGAACGGCTATGAAAAGGCTACTCTAATATTATCTCATAACGATTCCGACCATTTTGACGGCATTCCGACCTTAATCGCAAATGACCGGATATCATCCATACGAACTACACTACTCCTTAAATATGTAGATGAGATACTCGAACGTATTGATGACAAACGCCGGAGCCGCAACACGGTAAAACAAGAAATCTTAGAAAAGTACGATAACATAGCCACTTTATCCGGTTGCAACTTAGAGGATATTTATGAATGTGGTTTTACTCTAACAGATGAGATTTCAATTGTCGGACCGGATTTCGATTATATGCTTGACACTGTTGCAAAGCATTTAGATGGCCGCGAAGGAAATACAGTTGACGGTGAAACTGCATACAATGCTACCAGCATACAATTATCCGTGAATATCTGCCGTCATACGCTACTTCTCTCCGGTGACGCATCATATGCAGCTATCGAAGATAAAGTACGTGACTATGATATTGTCCAATTACCCCATCATGGCAAATCAAAGCAAGCCGATAAAATATTTACCAAGAAGAGCGATCAGATTTATACCATATACATTGTATCTGATAATACCGGCAATTCTAACGGCGGATCTGATGACCTAAATACTACCGGACATAGGGTATATAACACAAAACACTACGGTAACATCAAACTGAATAGCTGTTTCTTCTCAAGCGAATCACCATATACCGGAAGGAGCTTGGGCACAAAATGAGATATCTGATATCTACAGGCTTCAATTCAACTGTTCCCGCACGTCAAAATTATATTTTTGATTCGATGCATTTGTGGACCAAAAGAAATCAAGTAGAAAACGGGTTCATTACACTGGAGAGCATTCCCACATGCTCTCTAGATGTATTATTTATTTTTGGTCATAACTCCGAAGTAGAAAACTATTTTTCAAATCATTTTGCATCCATTTATGAAACCAATATAGTGATTATCACATGCAGTGCTTATACCAATCTTTCTTTGGTTAAAAAATCAAGCAAAAATGTATATCTCACTCGTCAAAAAGATAACAACACTGCAGAGCTTCTACTTGGAACTAAATTCGGATTGGACTTCAATTTAACTGAATCTGAACTTATTTTTTACAATAATATACACCTTAGTGATATCATTGCACGTTTAAATAATGCA
>JAFSFU010000314.1 GCA_017435025.1 Lachnospiraceae bacterium
TGGTCAATAATAATCGCATCACACTCCGTATGACCGGCGCAGAGGTTGTTACCCTGCAAATTGGAGTAGAAATACTGGGTGGATGTATCTTTTGCTACAGATCTGGACACCACGTTGGCACTGGAATTTACGCCGTCCATACAGATATCAAAACGGCTTTCCGCATGCTGGTTTCCATGAGTCATCAGACGCTCCTGCACAACCAGTTTGGCTCCGTCCTTCAGATGTGCGATCGTATCACGGCTTGTGGAGTCGACACCTTTGATCTGCACACTCTCCATCTCCATATAACCGTTGTCTTCGATGGTGATCTCTGTGCGCGGATTCATAATTCTCTTGCCATTTCCATCGCCCTGACCATAATGCTTTTCTACATATTTTAACTTCGCATTCTTTCCGATAAAGAAACGATGGATACCGTCATGACGGCTTTCCTTCGCGCCGCCGTTGTGAATGCCGCATCCGGCAATGATCGTCACATTCGCATCATCACCGATATAAAAGTCGTTGTGGACATTTTCGGTGATACCGGATTCGCTCAGAATAACAGGAATGTGTACACTTTCATTCTGTGTGCCCGGCTTGATATATACATCGATACCAAGACCGTCTTCGCGGGTTACAATATCAATATTTTCGGTTGTCGCACGACCAGCGGACACTCCGTTTGCACGAATGTTGTATGCCCCCTTCGGAACACCATGGAGGTCTGCAACCTTTTCTAACATTGTCTGAAGAATTTTATCCATGATTACTTGTCCCTCCTGAATACCGGGCACTCACCTAAAGCAGACGCAGTACCCATAATCTGCGGCATAATTTCATCTCTTGTACCATGCTTCAGCACAGAACCATCAGAAATCACAACGATCTCGTCCGCAATATCAAGAATTCTTTCCTGATGAGAAATGATCAGGATGGAACCATGAGTTTTCTTTCTCATATTCTCGAATACCTGGATCAGATTCTGGAAACTCCAGAGATCGATACCGGCCTCCGGCTCATCAAATACGGACACCTTGGTGCCTCTTGCAAGAACGGTAGCGATCTCAATACGCTTTAATTCACCGCCGGAGAGACTTCCATCCACTTCACGGTTGATATAATCTTTCGCGCAAAGTCCAACCTCAGAGAGATACTGGCATGCATCCGCTGCGGACAGCTGCTTCTTTGCAGCAAGACGGATCAGGTCCAGAACATGAACACCTTTGAAACGAACCGGCTGCTGGAATGCAAAACTGATTCCCATATTGGCACGCTCTGTAATGGACTTTCCTGTAATATCCTCACCATCCAGCAAGATTTTTCCGGAGCTCGGCTGCTCGATACCCATGATCACTTTTGCCAGTGTGGATTTGCCACCACCATTCGGGCCGGTAATTACTACAAATTTATTATCACCAACGGTTAAGCTGATGTCTTTTAAAATTTCCTTTTTCCCCTGACCGGCGTCAACGTCAAAAGAAAGATTCTTCAATTCTAACATAATTCCTCCTGCATGTATTTCCTAATGGTAGTTTTCACATACCGAATAATTATATACCATTTTTCTAAGAATTACCATCTTTATTTACAACTAATCCGTCTTTTAAACAGAAAAAAGGCTCAGATCTTTCGACCTGAGCCTTCGTGCAGAAGAAGGGACTTGAACCCTCACAGTATTGCTACCATACGGACCTGAACCGTACGCGTCTGCCAATTCCGCCACTTCTGCAAACCATCCATGTTTCCATCGACATGATGAATTATAGTACAGGACCGCAGATTTGTCAACTTATTTTTTGAATTTTTCGAATAAAAATTTCTTTAAAAAAATTTCAAAAAAGTGTTTACAAATTGTTTGAGTTGTGTTATATTATGTCTTGTCGATGAGACATGCGAAAGCATGACAGTCGATGGTACGCGGAAGTGTCGGAATTGGCAGACGAGCAAGACTAAGGATCTTGTGGGTGTATTCTCGTGTGGGTTCAAGTCCCATCTTCCGCATGAAGAACGAAAGAGAGTAGGTCAAATGACCTACTCTTTTTTTCGTTATATATGTCTCGTCGGTCGGTTCGACGGGAAAAAGGTCCACCGGACCTTTTTCTAAATCCGTCTTACCCCATCTTCCGTACGATAGACCATTCAGATTCAACTCTATATACAAATCAATATCAAAATCCATATTGACTCTTACGTTGCGTTATCCTTTATGATATCCTTAAGAA
>JAFSFU010000315.1 GCA_017435025.1 Lachnospiraceae bacterium
AAATAAAGAATGTGCCAAGGCACATTCTTCGCGCGCGAGCGGGCTGCGAAGCAGCAATTTCCTCACCGCGAGCTGTGCATACTGGTCCGTACAGGACCTTTTTGCTTTACAGGAAAGAGACTTTCGCGCATCAGCGCGACAAGGTCTTTCCTGTAAAGTGAAAAAAGACGGCTCCCTTACGGGAACCGCCTCCTGCTAAGACTTAGTTATTGCTCAGATACTTTTCAATATCGTTGATCGCTTTCTCTTCATCTACTCCATCAGCCGTAACGATAACTTTTTCGCCGACCGGAAGGTCCAGAGTCATCATTCCCATGATGCTCTTTGCATTCACTTTTTTATTATCGCTCTCTACGTAGATTTTGCTCTCGTAGCTGCTTGCAAGCTGTACCAGCATTGCAATCGGTCTGGCTTCAAGACCAGATGCTAACTCAATTGTCACGGTTCTCTTAGTCATTAAAAATCCTCCTCACTGCTTCCTGTCCCCTGCGTGCGCAGCTTGTCAGCCATCTCACAGAGTTTTCTGAGCCGGTGATTCACTCCCGACTTTCCAACAGGCGGTTCCAGGTCTTCTCCCAGTTCCTTCAGGGTCGCCTCCGGTTTTTCCAGTCGCAGCCGCGCCATCTCTGCCAGATTCGGCGGCAGACTCTCAAAACCGATCGTATCGCGAATGTAAGTGATATCGTTGATCTGCTTTAACGCAGCCGATACCGTCTTGTTGATATTGGCCGTTTCACAGTTCACCTGACGGTTCACATTGCCTCGCATCTCCCGGACAATACGGATATTTTCCAGTTCCATCAATGCGAGCGGAGCCTCCATCACATTTAACATGTCAACGATCTGGTCCCCTTCTTTTATATATACCACAAAATACTTCTTACGAACGACGATCTTCGCCTCCACATTGAACGTCGCCATAATGGACTGAATCTGCTTTGCCTTCGGTTCCGTAGCACACACAATCTCGAAGTGATAAGACTTCTCCGGATCTGTGATCGAACCGGATGCCAGAAATGCTCCACGGAGGAATGCACGTCTGCAGCACGGATTCTGCACCACCACATTTCCGACCACGGACAGATTCTCCCCAATCTCTCCGGTGTCATCCAGTAATTTTGTAGCCTTCAATACGCGCAGCGCATCTTCGTGCTGTTTCACACAGACAGAGTAAATTCTGTTCTTTCCGAGATGGGCATTCCGCCGTATTGAGATATCAGTACTTATATTAAATGTTTTTTTCAATAATGTAAAGCATTTTCTTGCAACAGTTACATTTTCCGTATGGAATTTAATGCTGTAATGATCGTCTCCGGAAATCTGGATCCGACCGCAAAGGCTGAGGATCGCTGCAACTTCCGCGATCTGACAATGTCTGGCAGAACTCACCTGCCTGGATAATTCTTCTTTAATCTGAGAAGAAAACGACATTGGACTATCTCCTTCCATCTATTCCTGCATCTCTGTGTTCCAGCTGGACCTCGTACCGGCCGGACTTCTTCAGGCATGCAAATGTTTCACATGCGATAGCCACGGATCGATGCTTTCCGCCGGTGCAGCCAATAGCGATCACCAGCTGATTCTTTCCTTCTTTCTCATAACGCGGCACCAGAAATTCCAGCATGTCCGTCAGCTTTTTCAAAAACTCTTCTCCGGTTCCCCCCTGCATCACGTAATCCTTGACACAGGACTCCGCTCCGGTATGGAACCGCAATTCCTCTATGTAATACGGGTTCGGCAGGAATCGCACATCAAACACCAGATCCGCATCGGATGGAATTCCGTATTTGAAACCAAAGCTGAGAACGGTAATATAGAGGTTGCTCTTATCCTGTTCCCCGCAATACATCTTTTCCAGCTCCTGTCGCAGTTCTCTTGTCAGAAGACGGCTGGTATCGATGATATGGTTTGCTTTTTCCCGCAGAAAAGCCAGTTTTGTCCGCTCCTCGGTGATACCTTTTTCGATTCGGCCCGTTCTGGAGAGGGGATGGCTGCGCCTTGTCTCTTTATAACGTTTGATCAGAACCTCATCATTGGCCTCCAGGAATAAAATCGAAAACGGATAGGCATTCTCCCTCCATTTGTCGATGATGTTTTCCAGCATCGGAAGATCTTCGCCGCTTCGGATATCCACGCCGAGCGCAATATTCTCGTTCTCATTGCGGTCACTCAGCGTGAGCTCCGCAAATTTTTCGATCAAAAGAATCGGCAGATTGTCCACGCAATAGAAGCCCATGTCTTCCATGTGCTTCAGGGCAACGGTTTTTCCGGCTCCTGACATGCCCGTTACAATGACCAGTCTCACACTTTATTCCTCCTCAAATCTGCCCAGGAGTTTCACTTCCATCTCTAGAGCAACTCCGAAGGTTTCCAGAACCTTTCTCTCCACCTTCTTGCAAAGACCGTAGATATCGGACGCAGTCGCTCCGCCTTTGTTGATCACAAAGCCGGCATGTTTCACAGAAACTTCTGCTCCACCGACAGAAAACCCTTTCAGCCCCGCATCTTCGATCAGTTTTCCGGCAAAATGTCCCTCCGGACGTTTAAAGGTGCTTCCTGCACTCGGATATTCCAACGGCTGTTTGTCCCTTCTTCGGAACGCCAGATCATCCATCTGCGCCCGGATTGCCTCCGGATCTCCCGGCTGCAGCTCAAACGCTGCCTCCAGAACCAGCCAACCGTTTCTTTGAATACAGCTGGTGCGATATCCCAGTTCCAGTTCCTCTGCCGGTAAGGTCTTCACCTCGCCATCAGCAGTCAGAACAGTCACCGTCTTTAAGACATTCTTCATTTCTGAACCGTAGGCGCCGGCATTCATCACCGCTGCTCCGCCGATACTGCCCGGAATTCCGGCAGCAAATTCCAGTCCGGTAAGACCGGCCTTTAACGCTGCATTGGCCGCTTTCGCCAGCATAACACCGGCTCCGACCGTCACAATATTTCCTTCCACTTCCAGCTTGTCAAATTTCCCTGTACTGATGATCACACCGGAAAATCCTTCATCACTGACCAGCAGATTACTTCCATTTCCCAACATGTACCATGGCATGCCTGCCTTCTTACAGGCATTCACCACCGCTTTCAATTCTTCCGCCGTTTCCGGAATGCAGAACCACTCCGCATTTCCGCCCGCACGGAAAGATGTATGCCGTTTCATCGGCTCATTGATTCTAACTTCCATTTTTTGATCTCTTTCTTTATGATCTCTTTCTGGCAAGATTTTCCTGTACTCTTCTGTACAGTTCTTCTGCTGCATTGTAACCCATCTTCTTCTGTCTGTAATTGATCGCAGCAGTTTCTACGATAACCGCCAGGTTACGACCCGGACGGATCGGAACATTGTGGCACACCACCTTGTTTCCAAGGAATTCCGTATACTTTTCCTCCAGACCAAGACGGTCGTATTCCATATTTCTGTCCCACTCCTCCAACTGGATCACCATATCGATAGACTGGGTATTTTTTACACTTTCCACACCGAACAGCGCTTTTACATCCACAATTCCAATGCCGCGCAGCTCGATAAAATATTTGGTGATATCCGGCGCAGATCCCACCAGGGTCTCATCACTTACTTTGCGGATTTCCACCACATCATCGCTGACCAGACGGTGTCCACGTTTTAACAGCTCTAAAGCCGCCTCACTCTTACCGATACCGCTCTCACCCATGATCAGAACGCCTTCACCAAATACATCCACAAGAACTCCGTGAATGCTGATACAAGGAGCCAGCTTCGCTTTCAACCAGCGGGTAACTTCCGCCATCACATCAGATGTGGTCTTTTCAGTCGTCATGCACGGAACTCCATAGTGGGTACAAAGATTCACGACCTCTTCTTCCGGCTGATGTCCCTGACAGAACACGATACATGGAATCTTGCTGGAGATCAGCCTGTCAAACATTTCAATCCTCTGTTCCTTGGATAATCCTTCCAGATAGGCCATCTCAACATTTCCGAGCATCTGCACGCGTTCATTGTCAAAATGATCATAAAAACCGGTCAGCTGCAGTGCCGGACGGTTTACATCCGGATGAGACAATACCACCTTATCGGTATCGATTTCCGGGGTCAGATGCTTCAAATCCATTTTTTTGATCAGGTCCGTGATTGTAACTCCGTACATACTATTCTCCTCTCCGGCATTTCATGCCCTGCAGTCTGTTATCACCGCATTTGGTTTTATCGTAACATAGAATCTTTCGGTTGTCACTCTGTTTTATGGAAGAATGCATACACACTCTCTGCCGCTCTCCGGTTCATGCCCTCGGTTGATGCCAGTTCCTCCAAAGACGCATCGCGCACTGCCTCCAGGGATTTGAACCGACGCATCAGTGCTTTCCTTCTTGCCGGACCAATTCCTTCAATATCGTCCAGCACAGACTTCACCTGTCCTTTGCTTCGAAGGCTCCTATGATACTCAATGGCAAACCGATGAGCCTCATCCTGAATTCTTGTGATAAGCTTGAACCCCTCACTGAAGCGGTCGATGGGAATCTCCACATTATTATAATACAGGCCTCTCGTCCTGTGATTGTCATCTTTTACCATACCACAGACCGGAATATCCAGACGCAGCTCGCCCAGAACTTTCAAAGCCACATTGACCTGACCTTTGCCGCCGTCCATCATGATCAGATCCGGAAAACGGGTAAAACTGCCGAACCGTTCTGTTCCCTGTTCGCCCATCTCCTGCAATTCCTCCAGACCATGCTCAAAACGTCTGGTCAAGACCTCTTCCATCGATGCATAATCATTCGGCCCCTGTACGGTCTTGATCTTAAACTTACGGTAGTCGTTACGTTTCGGTCTTCCATCTTCATAAACCACCATGGAACCGACCGATTCAAAACCGCTGATATTGGAAATATCAAAAGCCTCAATACGGCGCACATGCCCAAGATCCAGCCATTCCCCGATCTGATTCATGGCACCGATGGTGCGAAGTTCTTCTCTCTTGATCTTCTCCTTATCCTGTGAAAGAACCAGCATAGCATTTTTTGCCGCCAGCTCCACCAGGCGTTCTTTCTGTCCTTTTTTCGGAATGACAAACTTCACACTCTGTCCCCGGCGCTTCGTCAGCCATTCTTTCACCAGGCCCATCTCTTCGAATTCCTGCTGTACCCAAATTTCCCTTGGAATAAACGGAGTACCGGCATAAAACTGCTTCACAAAACTGCCAATGATATGATGGTCTTCTCCCTCTGCGGCCGCCGAAATATGAAAATGCTCTCTTCCTATCAGCTTGCCGTCGCGAACGAAAAACACCTGCACAACCGCGTCTTCATTGTCTCTGGCCATGGCAATGATATCACGGTCTTCCATGCTCTGACTGGTAATCTTCTGTTTCTGTGCGATCTGCTTTACACTGTTCATCAGTTCCCGGTACTCGATAGCCTGCTCAAACTCCATCTCCTCCGATGCCTTCATCATCTTATCCTCCAGCATCGCCAGCACCGGCTTATAATTGCCATTTAGGAACTCCACGGCCTGCGCCACCTGTTTTCCATAGTCCTCTTTGGAAATA
>JAFSFU010000316.1 GCA_017435025.1 Lachnospiraceae bacterium
AGCTCCCGATCATGAAAACAAGAAGAGACGATATGTTATGCCTCCTGCTTGACTGCAGAAAACGATAATTCACAATCCTATGAACTGCAAAGTCCCGGCATTTCCGCCAAATTGGCGGCAGTACCGGGACTCTCTACTTTTTTATAGCAGTCTAATTTCATCAATATATCCTGTTTCCTGGAATATCTCCCACTGACCGATATTCACCGCATGATCACCAATCTTCTCCAGATATTTCGCGATCATCAGTGCATCCACACAATGATCAGCATCTAAACTTCCAGTTTTCAATGCTTCTACCAAATCCACTTTAATCAAATTAAAGTAATCGTCGATCACATCATCTCCCTTGATCACTGCCTCTCCTAATGCCGCATCGCGATTCAAAAAAGCATCCGCTGCCTGCTTAAGAATTTCCCCTGTCGCAGTGACCATCGGCAGAAATGCTTCGGAAAAAGAAGAAAGTTCCCGCATGCTCATACGAACAAACAATTCTGCCATGTCAGACAGATGGTTTCCGCATCGTTCCAGATCTGTTACTACCTTGAGCGCAGCCGAAACCGTGCGCAGATCTCGGGCTACCGGCGTCTGTCTGGTCAGAAGACTCAGACACTTGGATTCAATATTTCTCTGCATGTCTTCCAATGTGCGGTCATGACGGACGAACTTCTTCATCGTCTCCAGATCATTTTTCTTCAAAGCATCAAACAGACAGTCGTATCCATCCTCCACCCATTCTGCCATCTGCAGCACATCCTGACGAAGCTGTTCCAGTTCCTGCTGAAATACTATTCTCGGTGCCATCTCATTTCTCCATTCTAGCCAAAACGGCCTGTAATATAATCTTCAGTTCTTTGATCTCTGGGATTTCCGAAGATATTCATAGTTTCATCCACTTCTACCAATTCTCCCAGCAAAAAGAACGCAGTTCGATCGGACACACGGGCTGCCTGCTGCATATTGTGGGTTACAACCACCACCGTGTATTGTTTTTTCAATTCATTCATCAGTTCTTCGATCTTAATGGTCGAAATTGGATCCAGTGCAGAGGTCGGCTCATCCATCAAAAGAACTTCCGGCTCTACTGCCAGAGCACGGGCAATGCAAAGTCTCTGCTGCTGTCCACCGGAAAGTCCCAGAGCCGGTTTTTTCAGTCTGTCTTTCACCTCATCAAAAATCGCTGCCCCTTTCAAGGCATTTTCTACGATTTCATCTAACTGTGTTTTATTTTTTATACCATGAATCCTTGGTCCATAGGCAATGTTATCGTAAATGCTCATTGGAAATGGATTCGGCTGCTGAAATACCATGCCAACCTTCTTACGAAGCAACGTGGTATCCACCTCCGGATCATAAATATCTTCCCCGTCAATCCGGATTGTTCCATCTATCTTTACTCCATCCACCAGATCGTTCATTCGATTCAGGCACTTTAAAAATGTAGATTTTCCGCATCCGGACGGCCCGATCAGAGCCATGATCTCATTTCGATATATCTCTATGTCAATATTTTTCAGCGCATGGTTTTCCCCATAAAAAAGATTCAAGCCGCTGACTTTGATTTTACTGTCCTGCATAATTCTCCTTCAACTCTAGTTTTTCCTGTTTTCCACATTGAATCTGCCTGCAACATATCGGGCAAGAAGATTTAAGATCAGAACCAGGATCAACAGCACACAGGCAATTGCAAATGCCACATCATACTTACCTTTGGCCATCTGCAGATAGAGCTCGATGGTCATCGTACCGCCGGATTCAAACAACTTGTTGATAAGACCGATTCCCGGTTTCGGAAGATAAAATCCACTTCCTGACGTAAACAGCAATGCAGCGGATTCTCCGACGATTCTTCCGATTGCCAGAATGATACCGGTCAGAATTCCGGGCATGGAACTTGGAAGAAGAATGGTACGTATCATATACCATTTTGTCGCTCCGATTCCCAGTGCACCGCTTCGATAACTCATGGGAACGGTTCGAAGCGCTTCCTGCGTGTTCCTTGCGATCAGCGGAAGAACCATAATCGTCAATGTGAAGGCACCGGTCAGCATGGAATATCCCAGTCCAAGAACTTCTCCGAAAAACACGTTTCCGAATAAGCCGAAAATAATGGATGGAATACCGGTCAGTGTTTCTATGGTAAATTCCAGCATTTTTACCACTTTTCCCGGTTTCGCATATTCGTTTAAGTAGATTGCACCACCGACACCGATCGGTGTCACCACCAGCAGTGTCAAAACAATGATGTACAATGTGTTGACAATATTACCGGCAATACCCATCACCCCTTTGGTAGGACTCTGAACCGTGAGCAGAAAATCCAGACTTAGTTCGCCCAATCCACGATAAAATACATAACCACTGATTCCCAAGAGCAGACCCACTGCCAGAAATGCACAGACATAAATGATGGACAGAAGGATATCATCAGTAAATCGTCTTTTTTTATTCTTAATACTAACTGTTCCGGATGCCGCCATTACTCGTCCTCCTTGCCCTTCAGGATCTTTGTCAGGCATACATTGATAAACATAATAAATGCAAATAATACCAGACCGATCGTGAAAAGAACTTTTCTGTGAAGGCCGCTTGCATAACCCATCTCTGCCACAATCGCTGTCGTCAGGAATCGAACAGAATTGAATGGAAGCGGTATATTGACAGAACTTCCGGACACCAGCGTAATCGCCATAGCTTCGCCAATGGCACGTCCGGTTCCAAGAACAATCGCGGTTACAATACCGGACCTAGCAGACGGAAGAACCACCTTAAAAATCGTCTGGATCTTTGAAGAACCAAGAGCCAGAGATGCCGCCCTCTGCTGCTGCGGAACCGCATGAATGGCAGACGCACTGACATTGATCACCGTTGGTAAGATCATAATTGCAAGCACGATCACAGCCGATATCAGATTGGCACCGCCAGTAAACTGATGTGTTTCAGAATCTGCAAAAATCGCGATCTCCAGCTTGTACATCAACGGATTCAACAGATAGATTCCGAGAAGTCCGTAAATAACGGATGGAATTCCTGCCAATAATTCCACCGCAGGCTTTACAAGTGCAGCCAATCTCCTTGTCGCGATCTCCTCCATGAACACTGCAGTCAGAACCCCCATCGGAGCCCCGATCAGGACTGCGATTGAGGTGCCGACGATGGATGTCAGAATTACATACAGGATTCCAAAGGACGGCTGTTCAGCTGCCGGCTGCCAAACAGTTCCAAACAGAATTTCCGAAATACCCACTTCAAACAGTGCCGGAGTTCCGTTTAAGAACATGTAGACAGTAATGCAGACCACTGCCAGCACCGCAAAGAACGCACTGACTTTAAAAATCCTTTCTGCCATCCGTTCAACAAAAATTTTATTCTTATAATCACCTTTAATAGAAAACGTTTCTCTTTCTGCCATAACCTTATTCTACTGTGATCAAACCAACACCTGCTGCTACTCCCTGGCCTTCCTCGGAAAGTACATACTCAAATAATGCCTGAACCAGTTCATTCTGCTCTGCAATCTCACCCTTGGTTGCCATAACAAACGGACGACTCAGGAAATAATTTCCGGCTTTAATGTTCTCCGCAGTAGCGTCAACGCCTTCCAGGCTTGCAGTAATAATGCTGTCATCTACTGCATCGAGAGAAACATAGCCAATGGCACCAGGAGTAGATGCAACTTTTGCCATAACTGCACCGGTGCTGTCCAGCTCGTTTGCATACTTACACTGATCCTCAATCTTAAGAATCTCCTCAAATGCACTTCTTGTGCCGGAGCCGGCCTCACGTCCAACTACAACGATCGGCATCTTCTGACCGCCAAGGTCTTCCCAGTTTTTAATTTCACCGGTGTAGATTGCAGCCAACTGGTCTTTTGTCAGATCAGTAACCTTATTATTCTTATCAAGTGCAACTGCGATACCGTCAATCGCCACTACATTTTCAACCGCTCCTGCTTCTATTTCCTCACCTTTCAGATTTCTGGAAGAATTACCAATATCACACTTACCTGACAGAACCGACTCAACACCAGCGGAAGAACCTGTAAATTCTACGGTCACACTGACATCCGGATGTTTCTCCATGAAGCTTTCACAAATAGCATTTGCCAGCTTTTCCATCGATGTGGAACCGGACATAGAGATGCTTCCGGAAAGCCCTGAAGCTGCGGTTTCTTCGGTCACTGCCTTTGTTTCTTTTACCGTCTCTGCCGCTGTCGTCTCCTCAGTCGCATTGCTGCATCCTGTCACTGCCATCATTGCCATTACAGCTGCACTCACTGCCAAAATCTTTCTAATTTTCATAAATAAAGTCCTCCTTAAACACTCTATAAAGTGCGGTGTACCATGGATGTTATGGAATGGTATATGAGTTGGTACACCGCTTGTTTCGGTACACTTATTTTTTATCATGTTTGACCGTTGGAAAACACCATGTTCAGATAACGTTTTTGTAAGATTCGTGTAAAATAAAATTAAACGATTCATCAGCAATCTAAAGCCTTGTAAAATACGAAAACGCTCTGAAAACCTTTCTGATTTTCAGAGCGTTTATATTTGTTCTTATTTTGTTACGGCTGAGCTGCCGCAGTCGTCTGGGATGCCGGTCCCATTGTATTACCTGGAGAAATTTCCACCGGAGTCGTTGTTGCCGGACCGCTGGATGCAGGTCCGTCGGATGCCGCTGTGGTTTCCACCGGCTTCGGCGCTATCGGAGCGGTTGTCTCCTGCATGTTTCCTCCCGGACCCGGAGATTTTGTCGGATCCGTTGTTGCAGAACCAGGACCGCCCGGACCACCGTTCTGAGATTCTGCCGGTTTTGTCATATCTGCCGGACTCTTTGGACCATCATCCTCTGTGGACGCGGTCGGACGATTGTTCACCGGACCGTCGTTATTGCCCGGACGGAACGGATTAAATGGGAAGATAGAATTGTTGCCATCTCCATCAGATTCATCGCTTGCCGCAGTAGAACTTTCATCGGTTCCCTCAGATTCACCTTCCAGTGTTTCACCTTCGGATGTCTCCTCATTCTCCTCTGCGGATGTTTCCTCTGTCTCTTCCGGATCTTCATCCGGCGCCTTTGTTGCTGCCGCAGTTGTCTTCTTCGGAACATATCCCTGATCCGTTGCAACATGACCAATCTCTTCCGCTTCGGTACTCAGGCCGCTGACGGACGCAATCTTTGCACTGATCTCCATAACCATCGCTGACGGAGTATAATTTTCTTCACCGTACAGGAAATTGTGGAGACTGATAACGTTGCTTTCCAGTGTCTGCGGAACTACGCAGGACAATTTATCGCTGCCAATCTTGATTCTCGCCTCACCGCGAGCTGCCGGGAAACCACTTGTCTCACCCATATGGAACTTCGTCACATCTTTGACAAGTCCTGCAAGATCACCGAACTCAATATTGGTCGCGCACATGCTGAATACATGTCCAACCACGTCATTTAACGTAGAAATATCAGCTGTCTTCACCTTTTCGAAGGCCTTCTGAATTACGATCCTCTGACGTTCGGTGCGGGCATAGTCACTGTCCATCAGACGAAGACGACCATAGGCCACGGCCTGTACACCGTCCAGATGGTGCAATCCAGGTCCCGGAAGCTGTGTGGAACCGATACCGGTACCCTTTACAGTCTCTGTGATAAACGCATTGATATAATAAAACTCAGACGGACTGATCTCGATATCCACGCCACCGAGAATATTGATCACAGTCGCCACAGCCTTCCAGTTGAAGGTCGCATAGTGCGTGATATTCAGATCCAGGTTCTTATTTAACGCTTTTACAGCTGCCTCCGGACCGCCGGACGCATAAGCCGCATTGATCTTATTGTAAGTATTACGGTCATTGACATTCAGATACGTATCACGATATACGGAAACCAATTTGATCTCACCGGTATTTCGGTTCAGATTTGCAATCATGATAACGTCGGACTGGTTGCCTTTTCCAAGGGAATTATCTCTGGAGTCTACACCGAAAATTGCAACGGTCCAGAATCCCTTCTGCATCTTTTCTCGGATCTCGATCGGAATGTTCTCATTCTGCACGCCGCTGGCATCGAACTCGATAAGCCCCTGTGCTTTTCCCAGATGATGATTGAAATATGCAAATACACCGATACCGACAATGGCAACGACCAGTACGATTGCCAAAAGTACACCGATCACAATCTTTTTCGTTTTGTTTTTCTTCTTTCTTCTTCGGTAAGTACCATTATGGGCAGAATGGGATGCTCTTGTCGCCGCATGACTGAGATTTGTCAGGATATCCGGTCCATCCTCGCCTACATGATGCATTCGGCTGTGTGTGCCGGTACTTCCGTGAGCTCCCGCACTTCCTCCGGCAGAAGCACTCCTTGTACCTGTACTGCTGCGGGTGCCTGTATTACTCTGGCGTTTACGGCTTCGCTTCGCTCGCGCACGCTCTAATTCATCTTCATAATTCATACTATTATCCTCACTGATCTGTGTCTTTAATATGCGTTCTTATTGATAAATCCTTTGAATGCAGTTAAAAACAGAATCTTAAAATCGAATCCCATTGTCCAGTTTTCGATATAATAAAGGTCATGCTCGATTCGCTTGATAATGGATGTGTCTCCGCGATAACCGTTGACCTGTGCCCAGCCGGTGATTCCCGGACGGACCTGATGCTTGATCATATACCTTGGAATCTCTTCTTTGAATTTTTCTACGAAAAACGGCCGTTCCGGTCTCGGTCCTACCAGACTCATATCGCCAAACAGAACATTGAAGAACTGCGGTGTCTCATCGATACTGGTCTTGCGGATGATCTTACCGATCGGAGTCACGCGGGAATCTCCCGGTGTTGTCCATCTCATTTTCTCTTTATTCGGGTCCTGAACAGTCATAGAACGGAACTTATACATCTTAAACGGACGAGTGTGAAGTCCCACACGCTCCTGACAGTAAATGATCGGGCCAGGAGAAGTCAGTTTGATGGTGACAGCCACCACCAGCATGATCGGGGAGAACAAAATAATTGCTACAACTGCCCCGAAAATATCCACCAGACGTTTTGCCGTCGCATTTAACATATTGTTGAGCGGCACATGACGAATGTGAACCACCGGCATACCCAGCAGATCTTCTGTATACGGCACAGTTGGAATAATGTTGCCGTAATCCGGAATAAACTTTGTATGGACACCGGATTTCTCACATAAATTGACAATATACCCGAGGCGCTCGTACTCCGCCAGACTCAGCGTGATCGCGATCTCATCCAGCGAATTCTGCTCCAAAATATAGGTCAGATCATCAACACATCCGATAACCCGGATACCTTTGTACATTTTTCCGCGCTCCATATTATCATCCAGGATACCGCGGATCGTATATCCCCATTCCGGATTGGAACGGACACGATCGATAAATCCTTCGGCTGCATGGGAATATCCTACCAGAAGAATATGCTTCTGGTTGTATCCTTTGGAACGCATAGACCGCAGAACGATACGGATCGCATTTCGCTCTGCCGTGATCAGGATCACGTTTGTCACATAGAAATACACAACCAGTCTCTGGGAGAAGTTAAATAAGTGCGGATTTTTACGTCCCAAATATAAAACAAGACCAAAGAGCAGAAGACCGATCGTATTGGCTTTCAGTATTTTCCCAAATTCATTCCTTCGCCCCAATACACGTTTCGGTGTATAGAGGTTAAAGAAGGAATATAACAACAGATAGACCGGGACAATAATAACCAGTGCACTAAAATAGAACTGTGCATCCAGTG
>JAFSFU010000040.1 GCA_017435025.1 Lachnospiraceae bacterium
AGCAAATGCAACAAATTCTCCGACGGTCATATTCCCATGAACGGCTTCGACCGCGCCGAGAACAATTACTGTTACCACCAGCATGCCTGTAATGATTCCACCTACGCCCCAGTAAAGTCCGGACAAAGTCCCAAGTTTAATCCAGAGATTTGCGAAGGCATCATTCTTCTCACGGAAACGGTCCATCTCGAATTTCTCACGGCCGAAGGCACGGACTACTCTCACGCCAGTCGCATTTTCCTGTACTACGGTTGAAAGTGCCCCTTCTGCTTCATCCGCATCGGTAAATCTTCTTGCAATCAGTCGGTAGAAAATACCGGAATATGCCACGATTAACGGCACAAATGCCAGTACAATCAAAGCAAGTTTCCGGTTCATGGACATCATCATTGCGAACGATACTGTCACGAGAAAGATCGTTCGGAAGACTTCCAGAAGCTGGGTTACAACGAAATTACGAATCACTTCCACGTCTGATGTACAACGCTGAATGATATCTCCCGTCTGGTTCTTATCATGCCAGCTCATTGGCAACTTCTGCACATGGGAAAAAAGCGCATTTCTCATATTTTCTGCAAAGTTTTCCCCAGCTTTTGCCGTATGGTAACGACAGACAAACATGAACAGACCTGATAACAGGGCTGTTGCCACAATCAGTAATGCCATTACCCAGAGATTGTCCTTTAAAAACGGATACTCTTCACTGCCCAACACATGGTCAATCGAAAAACGAAAGATCTGCGGTGTTAATGAATTGAGCACTGTCATCATCAACGAAGCAAAAGTCGCAGTTATAAAATATTTCTTCGCGCCTTCGAAAAAGCGCAAAATCAATGTGATTTTTCTCTTCATAAATACTCCTTCAAATTATGGATGAACGACGACCTTAATAGATTCGCTGCTCATCTGCATTTTGATTGCATCTTCCAGATGCTCCAAGTCATATACGTGAGTAATTAGCGGTTTGATTTTCAGCCGGCCACTATTTATCATATTCACTGCTCGCTGCTGAGTGTCTGGATTCACCATAGATCCTAAGATTTTCAATTCTTTTTTGAACACGTCAAATAACGGAAGTTCCGCAGTCGCTCCCACAGATGGAACACTGAAAATCAGCACCGTAGCACCTCGTCCTGCCACCTGAAATGCCTGTTCAACTGACTGTGTCTTTCCAACACATTCAATGACAACATCGGCTCCGTCACGTCCTGTGATTTCTTTGATACGATCAGTCAGATTTTCATTGAATGGATCGATCACTGCATCCGCTCCTACCTCCAGACCAATCTCACGTCTCATGGCGATTGGTTCACTAAGAATCACTGTAGATGCGCCGGATAATTTCGCCAGCTGTATCATCAGGAGCCCAATCGTACCACCACCTAGAACAGTAACCACCTGCCCTGGTCTGATTCCTGCCAGATCGATACCATGAATCGCACAGGCCAATGGCTCAGCCATAGCTGCTACGTTTAAATCTATATCTTTATTTACTTTCAGACATTGTGTATCCGGGCAAATGCTATATTCAGCAAATCCACCATTACGATTCACCCCGATAGCAAACAGATTTTCACAGTTCTGTTTCTTTCCCATACGGCAAGGAGTACATTTCCCGCAATAGATATTTGGATCAATGGTTACATGGTCCCCTGGTTGTAAATCTGTCACCGCAGAACCCACCGCTGTCACGATACCAGAAAATTCATGACCCAAAACAACCGGCGGTGTTACTGCTGCCGATCCTTCCTCACCATGATAAATATGTACATCCGTTCCACAGATTCCACAACTGTAATTCTTTACCAGAACCTCATTAGACTCCAGTGGCACGAAAGACATCTCTCGTACTTCAAACTTCTTTTCCTGGTCTGCTCCTAAGAAGAAACTACCTTTCATATATTTTATCCTCCGTTTTTTCTTATGCATTCTCAATACGATTAATCTCGTAATGCTGTAATCGGTATTACTACTACACCATCTTCTCTTTTATAAGCCATATTCGTCATTCCACATATTACACACAAAACACTTGGTGCAGTTCCTTCTCTTTCCATAATTCCTTTTATTTTCAACAGTTCTTTTGCTGCACTATCTATCTGATTTGCCCCAAGTTTTATTTCAAATGCTCCCCATCTTCCATCTGGTAATTCTACTACCGCGTCAATCTCATTATCCTTTTCATCCCGGTAATGGAATAATTTACCACCATTGCTTTCTGCATAAATTTTCAAATCATGCTCACACAAAGCTTCAAATAAAAAACCAAATGTATGCAAATCATTTAGTAATAATTCCGGTGTTGCTCCTAACGCAGCAACAGCTAATGACACATCACAAAAATGTCTCTTTGGAGATTTTAATACTCTTCTTGATGAACGTAAATTAACAGCATACGCTGGTTGATCATCAATCAAAAACAACCGTTCAAAAACATCCAGGTAATCAGCAATTGTATCCGGATCTATACTAATTTCATCATATCCTATCATATCTTTTTTAAGTGTTTTGTTAGAAACAATTGTACTTTCATTTCTTCCTAATGAATGCAATAGAGACTTTACTTTTCTAGAATCTCTTTTGATTCCATCTGTATTATACATGTCGTCTTCTATTACTGCCTTAAGATATTCTGCCGGCAAATTCTTTGCCGCATTAACTTCTGTCTCCATG
>JAFSFU010000317.1 GCA_017435025.1 Lachnospiraceae bacterium
CCCGCAATCCATTGTACCATCCACGATGGCAGAAAAACTCACTGTAAGATTCCGCGTCGCAGATGTATATAAGAATCGATCTATCTGTGTTTACTATGATGGAAAACTGATCAGCAAGAAGAAAAATCGCGTGCTTGCGCCGGGTGAAATGGAACAGGTCGTTCTGTTAAAGAGCAGTCTGGAAGAATATCCGGATCTGAAAGAAATTACAATCCGCACTGAGGAGGAGTCATAATGGAAGTAAGAGAATTAACATGCATCGGATGTCCGTTGGGCTGTGCACTTACGGTAACAATGGAAGATGGAACAAAGAATCCGGACAAAATCGAAGTGACCGGAAATACATGCCCAAGAGGCGAGGCATATGCCAAGAAAGAAGTGACCGATCCAACAAGGATTGTGACATCCTCTGTAAAAGTGAATGGTGGCGTGATTGCAAAAGCATCGGTAAAGACTGCAAACGATATTCCGAAAGGAATGATCTTCGATTGTATGAAGGAAATCAGAGCATGTGTAGTGGAAGCTCCGGTGCATATTGGTGATGTGGTGATTGAAAACTGCGCCGGAACGGGCGTGGCCGTTGTTGTGACCAAAGGTGTAGACCGAGAGTAAAAACAATGGTAAGTACAAGCAGGAGGTGGAGTGATGACGATGATGGAATTATTGGAAGAATCTCCAATCATTGCTGCAGTAAAAGATAAAGAAGGTCTAAAGAACAGTTTAAAATCCGATTGCAGAGTTGTGTTTGTATTGTTTGGAACCATTTGCGACATAAAAGAGACGGTTGCGGAGATTAAGATGTGTGGAAAAATTGCAATTGTTCACGTGGACATGATCTCCGGACTGGCCGCGAAAGAGATTGCGGTGGATTTTATCAAGAATAACACAAATGCAGACGGAGTCATAAGTACCAAACCGCAGATTTTAAAGCGTGCGAAGGAACTGGGGTTGATCACGGTGCAGAGAACCTTTGTTGTGGATTCCATTGCACTTAGCACACTGAAAAAACAACTGCAGCTATTTAAGCCGGATGCAGTAGAGATTCTTCCGGGAATCATGCCCAGAATTCTAAAGGTTGTACGTGGATATTCTAAGATTCCATTGATCGCAGGAGGGCTCTTATCGGATAAGAGGGATTGCATGGAGGCATTAGAAGCCGGAGCGGATGGTATTTCCACTACGACACAAGCTTTGTGGGAGGTATAGTGGATAGGAAAAAATAAGGGGAAAACTATGGCAAACTATATTATGGCGCTAGATGCCGGAACAACCAGCAGCCGATGTATTTTATTTGATAACGCAGGAACCATCGTGAGCATGGCTCAGCGAGAGTTTACGCAGTATTTTCCGAAACCAGGCTGGGTGGAACATGATGCAGTCGAGATATGGTCAACACAGATTGCGGTGGTAACAGAAGCGATGGCGAAAGTTAGTGTTTCCCCAGATGAAATCGCTGCAATTGGAATTACCAATCAGCGTGAAACGACGATTGTCTGGGATAAACACACAGGAGAACCGGTATGTAATGAGATTGTCTGGCAGTGCAGAAGAACTTCGGAGTATTGCGATTCTTTGAAGGAGAAAGGATTGACCGAGCGGTTCAGACAAAAGACTGGTCTAATGATTGATGCATACTTTTCTGCGACTAAGCTGAAATGGATTTTGGATAACATTCCATATGCGAGAGAGCGGG
>JAFSFU010000318.1 GCA_017435025.1 Lachnospiraceae bacterium
CCGTACCTCTGATACACCCACATTATATACAATAAATTTCCAAATCACAATAACGGATTTCTTCACATTTTCTTACGCATTTTTTACAAAAAATACTTTTTCTGTCAAAATTGTATTTTTATACGTACAATGCCCCACTTTTGCCTACTTGTATTTCTTTACAGATGTGTTATAATGTTCATATCTAAAGGATTTTATTATTTTTTGAACGCTTTTCTTTTGGTTTTTTAAGAATTTCCGAAAGATACTCTTAAGATAGGAACAGGAGGACCTTTTATGGACCGTTTTGGACTGCTTTGCAGAAGCATTTATGAGAATAAAAAGATTACCCAGCGGGAGCTGGCGGCAGAGATGAACCTGTCTCTGGGCACATGCAACCGTCTGATCAAGGAAGCCCAGGAGGCGGAGCTGATCAGTTTTGACGGAGATACCGGAGAATATTCCCTATTATATAAAGGAAGCGAATTGTTACAACGGTACCGGGTGGACAGCGCAGTGATCCTAGCTGCTGGATTCGGTTCCCGTTTTGTTCCGCTGACTTTTGAGACACCGAAGGGACTTTTGGAGGTGTTCGGCGAGCGTATGATCGAGCGTCAGATTGCCCAGCTCCATGAAGTTGGTGTTACGGATATTACAATCGTGGTAGGATACCTGAAGGAAAAGTTTGAATACCTGATCGACAAGTGGGGTGTCAAGCTTCTCTATAATCCGGAATATCACAACAAAAATACGCTAACGACCGTTTACCGCGCCCGCGACTGTTTTAAAGGCAAGAATACATACCTTCTCTCTTCCGACAACTGGATCCGCAGCAATATGTACCACACCTATGAGTGCGGTGCATGGTACTCCTCGGTTTATATGGAAGGAAATACGTCGGAATGGTGCCTGGATTTTAATAAGAAGGGCTTGATCACCGATGTGAAGGTCGGAGGCATGGACTCCTGGGTGATGTACGGCCCGGTCTTCTTCTCAAAGGAGTTTACAGAGGAGTTTTTCCCGATCCTTGAGGAGTATTATCATACCCCGGGTACGGAGCAGATGTACTGGGAGCAGGTTTATGTGGATCTGCTAAACGGGGACGCGAAGCTGCGTCTTCCAAGCCGCAAGGAATTGCCGGTACCGGAGATGTATATCAATAAGCAGCCGGAGGAACAGGTTTATGAGTTTGAGAATCTGGAGGAACTGCGTCTCTTCGACACCCGATATCAGAACCATTCCGACAATGTAGCTATGGAACTGGTGTCAGATGTGCTCCATATTCCGGAATCTGCGATCACAGATATCCGCTGCCTGAAGTCGGGCATGACCAACAAGTCTTTCCTGTTCCGAGCTAAGGATCGTTCTTATATCTGCCGTATTCCGGGCCCGGGTACGGACCATCTGATTAACCGCAAGCAGGAGAAAGAGGTTTATGATGCGGTGAAGGCGCTGGGACTTACAGAGCATGTGATCTATATGAACGGCATCACCGGTTATAAGATCTCGGAATATTATGAAGGGGCGCGCAATGGTGATCCGCGCAACTGGGACGATGTGGCAAGATGTATGGATCTGGTAAAGAAACTCCACTCTTCCTTTATCCGCGTGGGCCATTCCTTTGATATCAGGGAGCGCATCGAGTTCTATGAGAATCTTTGTGAAGGTTACGAGAGACGGCTGTTTGAGGATTACGGAAATGTGAAGCGGAATATGATCTCCCTGATGAACCGTCTGGACCAGATGAAGCGCCCGAAGGTCCTGTCCCATATTGACAGTGTCTGCGATAACTTCCTGTTCCTGCCGGATGGAAGTATCAAGCTGATCGACTGGGAATACGCCGGCATGTGCGATCCGCTGATCGATGTGAGCATGTGTGCAATCTACTCTTATTATAATGAGGAAGAAGTCGAGAAACTGATCCGGGTGTATTTGGGACATGAACCGTCAGAGGAGGAACTGCTTGTCTACTATTCTTATATTGCGCTGGGCGGATTTTTGTGGTGCCTGTGGGCGGTGTATAAGAGCAGTCTTGGCGAGGAGTTCGGGGATTATACGCTGGTGATGTACCGGTACGCGAAGAAGTATTTTAAGAAGATTGAGGAAATGATGTAAATCGTTTTAGAGAGAAAGAGAGGATGCAAACAATGTTTTGCACCCTCTCTTTTATTATTCATTATGTATTTCGATTAATTCTTATTCGAAATCTGCTGCCTTGCCTTCGGAACCAAGAACGTTTTTGATCTTGTGAGCAACAACTGCCTTAACGTTTGCACGTGCAACTGTAAGGTACTGTCTCGGATCGAAGTAATCCGGATGCTCGTTCATTACCTGGCGGATACCAGCTGTGAGACCAAGACGAAGGTCGGAGTCGATGTTGATCTTACATACAGCGCTTCTAGCTGCCTGACGGAGCTGATCTTCCGGAACGCCGATTGCATCTTTCAGAGCGCCGCCGTTCGCGTTGATGATCTGTACGTATTCCTGCGGAACGGAGGAAGCACCGTGGAGAACGATCGGGAAGCCCGGGATTCTCTTTTCGATCTCTTCGAGGATATCGAAGCGGAGCTGCGGGTTTGTACCCGGTTTGAACTTGTATGCGCCGTGGCTTGTACCGATTGCGATTGCAAGGGAGTCAACGCCTGTGCGCTCTACGAATTCCTGAACCTCGCTCGGCTGTGTGTAGGAGGAATCTTCGTCGGATACGTTTACGTCATCCTCGATACCTGCAAGACGGCCTAACTCAGCCTCTACTACTACGCCGTGAGCGTGAGCATATTCTACAACCTTCTTTGTAAGAGCGATATTCTCTTCGAAGGAGTAGTGAGAACCGTCGATCATAACGGATGTGAAACCGCTGTCGATACAGGACTTACAGATTTCAAAGTCTGCGCCGTGGTCAAGGTGAAGAGCGATCGGGATATTCGGGTTCTCGATAACAGCTGCCTCTACGAGTTTCTTAAGGTATGTCGGATTTGCATACTTTCTAGCACCTGCGGATACCTGAAGGATGATCGGGGAGTTGAGCTCGCCTGCTGCCTCTGTGATAGCCTGTACGATTTCCATATTGTTTACGTTGAAAGCACCGATTGCGTAACCGCCTTCATAAGCTTTCTTAAACATCTCTGTTGTTGTAACTAATGCCATGATAATCATTTCCTTTCTAAAAGAACATTTTATTATATTATATTTTACTACAACTTTGACAAGATAACAATCGAAATATTTAACATAAAATCGCTTTCTATCCTTGTCTTTTCTACATTTGCCACAGAATTGCTTGAAATATCTCCACACCTTTTCCATATTTTGTGCTACAATGGAGAAAAGTGAGATTTTATGACACCAATGATAGGGGGAGTTTTATGTTCAATAGAAAACGCGTGGCGGCGCTGTTTCTTGGCCTGGCGATGTCTGTATCTGCAATCGCTCCGGCTTATGCAGCGGCATGGGAGAAGACCGCGAATGGTTCTTATGTTTCCAGTGACGGTTCAATGATCACCGGAGTAAAGGAGCGCGGCATCGATGTTTCCCACTGGAAGCAGACCATTGACTGGAACAAGGTGGCAGCGGACGATGTGAAATTCGTAATGCTGGGAACAAGATATAATAATGATGTGGATCCGTATTTCGGAACCAATGCACTTGGAGCTCACAAGGCAGGAATTAAGGTCGGTGCCTATATTTATTCTTATGCGACAACGACGGCAATGGCTGAAGCGGAGGCAGATTTTGTGCTTGACCTGATCAAGGATTATCCGATCTCCTACCCGGTCGTGATCGACGTAGAGTCCGCGGAGATGAGTGCTCTGACTCCGGCCAAGCTGGCTGAAGTGATCAATGCGTTCTGCCAGAAGATTGAGAAGGCCGGATATTATCCGATGATGTATTCCAATGATTACTGGATCGCCAATAAGATCGATATGACAAAGATGCACTATGATGTTTGGGCTGCAAGATATGATGTGAAACCGACTTATGCGGGCGCAGCAATCTGGCAGGCGACAAACCAGGGTGAGATCAATGGTATTTCCGGTGCGGTGGATATCAACTTTACAATGAAGGATCTGTCTCCGAAGCTGACGGCGACCCGCTGGAGACTGATCAAGGACCAGTGGTATTACTATAAGGATTATGTGAAGCAGACCGGCTGGATCCATGACGGAAAGAGCTGGTATTATCTGAATGCAGACGGCACCCAGTATAAGGGATGGCTGCTGCAGGACAATCAGTTCTATTATCTGCTTCCGGAGACTGGACAGATGCAGACCGGTTGGAAACAGATCGACAACCAGTGGTATTATCTGAAGTCTGACGGACGTATGGCCAATGAATGGCTCAATGTGGACGGCAAGTATTATTATATGTTAAACGGTGCGATGGTGACCGGTTGGCTGCGTATCGGTACAGATTATTATTACCTGAAGGGCGACGGCTCAATGGTAACCGGTTGGCGCAAGATGGACGGCGCGTACTACTACTTTAATACGGATGGACGCCTGGTGCGCGGATGGGCAAACCTGGACGGCAAGTTCTATTACCTGAAGACGGACGGTACAATGGTAACCGGCTGGCAGAATATCGACAATCTGACTTACTACTTCAATCCGGACGGCGATATGGCGACCAAGTGGACGAAGATCGACGACTCCTGGTACTATTTCAATGAAGCGGGCCAAATGCAGACCGGCTGGCTGCAGCTGGATGGCAGATACTACTATCTCCACTCTGACGGCAAGATGGTAACCGGTTGGCAGAGCGACGGAACCAATAAGTATTATATGGATGCGAAGTCCGGCAAGATGGCGACCGGCTGGAAGCAGATTGAGAAAGACTGGTACTATTTTACTGAGTCCGGCCATATGGTAAGCGGCTGGCTCAAACTTGACGGCAAGTATTACTATATGAATCCGGCTGATGGCAAGATGTACGCCAACGGAGCTTATACAATTGATAATGTAAATTATACGTTTGACAAGGACGGTGTTTGCCAGAATGAGGCGTCCGCGATCGACGGCGGCTCCGCCGGAAGTGTTTACAACTCTCCGACCGGCAGTACAACTGTTGGTTCAAATGTGACAACAGGCACATCCACTCCGTCTACAGGCGCAGCACCGGGTGCAAGCGGCACAACGGGGACAACAAGTGGAAATAACGTGACTGTGGTAAATCCGGGCGGTTCCGGTGCTCCGAGCGGTACAACGGTTGCTCCGGGAGCCGGTTCCGGCACAACCGGCTCTGTCGTTGCAACGGCACCGGGCGGAAATTCCGGCTCCGCTAATACAGGCAGTATGGCCGGTGGACCGGGTGGATATAATGGAACCGGCACTTCCGGATCCGGCAGTTCTGGCAGTACAGCCGCTCCGGGCAGTTCCGGCACATCTGCTTCCGGCAGTTCTTCCGGATCTGGCAGTTCCTCCGGCAGTTTGAACCAGTATCAGACAGGCGGACCACAGTAAGTCCCAATTTGAATATACACAGAATGAACAATCCCCTCTGCCATAGGTTTCTTCAAACTCTATGACAGAAGGGATTTTTTATATTTATAAACAATATTTTATTCAAATGAAACCAGCGGTTCATTGTTTTCTGCCGTCTGATATGGTATGATATTGCCAAGCAAGATTTTCTAAATTTTCCAAATTTCTATTTTTTCTAAAGCCGCCTGGCGGCTATCTTGAAACTCTTTGCTTAGAACTCACAACTCAAAAAGCAGGGAGGACAAGATGGACCTTCCTGTGCACGAAAGGAAGGTTTATATGAAACATAAGAATGAATGTGAGCACATTATGCCTGCCGATATGGAAATCAACTTGTGTGATTTCGCTCTATTTTTGTCGGTTATGAAAAACCCGGAGGCGCACGAAATTACTCTGCAGATCATTATGGACGACCCAACTTTAAAGCTGGATGAGGTGCATGTTGAGCAGGTTGTCCTGAATAAGTCCGGAAAGCGAGCGATCCGACTGGATGCATGGGCAAAAGATTTGGAAGGGACGCAGTATAACACAGAAATGCAGAATGATATCAAAAAAGACGATATCAGAAAGCGATCCAGATACTATCAAGGGTTGATGGACTCCCCCATTTTAAAATCCGGCAAAGAAACGAAATACAAACAATTGCCCTCTACCGTCATTATCTTTATTACGAAAGAAGATATCTTTGGTGAGGATTTGGCAAAATATACCTTTACAGAACAATGCGAGGAAGTCGAAGGATTACACCTCGATGATGGAACAACAAAGATTTTCTTAAATATGGCCAGCAAAAATGGTCCTCCGGAGCTGATTAGTCTCCTGCAGTATATGAAGAAGACTTCGTTAGAAAACCCCGAAGTTGTAATTCAGGATGAACGTATGAAAAAATTAGACACTCTTGTAGCCGAAGTGAAAGAATCGGAAGAATGGGAGGCGGTGAGTATGAGTATATATTCAGTGGCATTTGAATCAGGACTTGCAGATGGTCGCATGAAAGGACGTATGGAAGGTCGCATGGAAGGTCGCATGGAAGGTCGCATGGAAGGTCGCATGGAAGGTCTTACACAAGGACAAATTGAACTTGTATGCAAAAAACTCCGAAAAGGCAAATCCATTGAAATAATCGCAGACGAATTGGAAGAAGAAGTTGATGCGATTCGTCCAATCTACGAACTGGCACGAAGTTTTGCACCGGAATATAATTCCGAGAAAGTTGTCGATGCATGGTTTCAATCCAAAGACGAGCAATAATGAAAGGGGAGCAGACGCTCCCCTTCTTGTTTCTATATCTTACACCTCAAAAATCAGATCACCATAGCTCGGGAATGGCCAAAACTCCTTATCCACGATCATCTCCAGCTTGTCAGCCGGCTCGCGCAGGCGATTCATCGCCGGAACGATCTCATGGTAATAGAAATGGGCACGTTCTTTCATATCTGCAATCTTTGCACTCTTTTCCAGTTTGTCAGCAATTTCAGCAGATGCCACTTTCATCGCAGAAAGAAGATCCGAAATTTCCAGAAGCATTTCGGTCTGTACGCTGACATCAGCCATCGGACATGCGCTCGTCACGGCGTTGACAGACTGTGCCAGAACGGTCGTGTATTTGATCACTGCCGGAATGATCTGTTTGCCAGCCATATCGAGCATGGTTCTTGCTTCCACGTTGACAGTCTTGGTGTATGCCTCGTACTCGATCACGGCACGGGCCTCCAGCTCCGGCTTCGTATAAACACCGAAATCACTGAACAGTTTGAATGCCTTTTCTGTCACAAGAGCCGGGATCGCATCGACCATACATCTCAGATTCGGAAGTCCGCGACGAGCCGCCTCTTCCACCCACTCTTCAGTGTAGCCGTTGCCGTTGAAGATGATGCGGCGGTGTGCATCGAACAATTCTTTGATCATATCATGGACAGTACCGTTAAAGTCTTCTGTATCTTCCAGCACATCTGCCGCTTCCTTGAATGCCTCTGCCACGATGGTGTTGAGGACCACGTTTGCGGCGGATACAGAATCGGAGGAACCAACCATACGGAACTCAAATTTGTTGGTCGTGAATGCGAACGGGGACGTACGGTTGCGGTCCGTTGTATCTTTATCGAAATCCGGAAGTGTCGTAACGCCGGTCTTTAAGGTTCCGCTGGTCTTGGAGTACTGGGCAGAACCGGTGCTGCAGAGCTGGTCAATCACGTCTTCCAGCTGCTCGCCCACAAAAATGGAGATGATTGCCGGCGGAGCCTCATGGGCACCAAGACGGAAATCGTTGCCCGGAACGGCCGCAGACTGACGGAGCAGATCCGCATGTCTGTCTACTGCCTTCATAATGCAGGCAAGAACCAGCAGGAACTGGATATTTTCATGCGGAGTTACACCTGGATCCAGCATGTTGATACCGGTGTCGGAGGACAGGGACCAGTTGTTATGTTTACCGGAGCCATTGACACCCTGGAACGGCTTTTCATGGAGCAGACACGCGAGACCGTGACGGTTGGATACCTTTTTCATTGTCTCCATCACCAGCTGGTTGTGATCCGCTGCCAGATTTGCGATCGCGTAGATCGGCGCCAGCTCATGCTGTGCCGGAGCCGCCTCGTTGTGCTGAGTCTTGGATGTGACGCCCAGTTTCCAGAGTTCTTCGTTTAGTTCTTTCATGAACGCACCGATTCGCTCATTGATGACACCATAGTAATGATCATCCGTCTCCTGGCCCTTCGGCGGCATTGCGCCGAACAGGGTACGGCCGGTATAGACCAGATCTTTTCTCTTTAGGTATTTATCTTTGTCCACAAGGAAATATTCCTGCTCCGGTCCCACATACGGAACCACGCGTTTTACCTCCGTATGGCCGAAGAGATGGAAAATTCTTGTGGCCTGTTTATCAATCGCCTCCATGGAACGAAGGAGCGGGGTCTTTTTATCCAGCGCTTCACCTCCGTAGGAGCAGAATGCAGTCGGGATGCAGAGAGTCACGCCGGTGGCATCCTTCTTTAAGAATGCCGGAGAGGTGCAGTCCCACGCGGTATAACCGCGGGCCTCGAAAGTCGCACGAAGTCCTCCGGTCGGGAAGGAAGAACCGTCTGCCTCACCCTTGATCAGCTCTTTACCGGAAAGTTCCATCAGGATACGTCCCGCGGAGTCCGGAGTGCTGATAAAGGAGTTGTGTTTCTCGGCAGTCACACCGGTCATCGGCTGGAACCAGTGGGTATAATGGGTCGCACCGTTCTCCACCGCCCAGTCCTTCATGGCCTGTGCCACCACATCCGCGATCGACGGGTCCAGTTCACTTCCGTCCTCGATCGTCTGAATCAGTTTTTTATAAACATTTTTCGGCAGTCGAGCTTTCATCACTGCCTCGTTAAATACATTTTCGCCAAATATTCCTGCTACATTGATCACATCATTCATGTCTCATACCTCCTGTCATTTTTGAGCACAGGAAAATTTATCTCAAACTACCGCTTCAAGATTTCTTTTACGGTCTGTTTCATGTCCTCCGGTTTGCACTGCATTTGGTGTCGGATTTCCGCATTTCTAATCTCTTCGATCGCCTGTGGGATCTTCACACCGGATAATCGTTCCATTTTGTTGATCAGGGCAAATTCGTCCGCGGTCTCCTGTTTTCCACAGACTGCCTCGACTACGCTTCGTGAGAATTTGTACGGACTGGCAGTCGATGCGATGATCGTCTTCGTTTGATCATCGGTTGCAGCTTTGTATGCCTGATGCACAGCAGCTGCCACACCGGTATGGGTATCGATCAGATAACCGGTCTCGTCGAAAAGCGTCTTGATGGTCTTCGCATTCGCTTGCATATCTGCATAGCCGGCTCTGAAATCAGACATAAATTCTTTCATTTCAGCGGTTATCTCGTATTTACCATCCTTTGCCAGGGACTCCATCCGATTTTTCGTCTGCTCTGCATCACGGCCGCAGCTCAGATACAGAAGTCGCTCCAGGTTGCTGGAAACCAGGATATCCATGGACGGGGAGGAGGTCAGGATAAAATCGCGGTTCTTATCATATTCACCTGTCGTGAAAAAATCATACAGGACTTTATTGTCGTTGGATGCACAGATCAGCTTGTCAAACGGAATACCCATCTGCTTCGCAAAGTATGCCGCCAGAATATTTCCAAAGTTTCCGGTCGGAACCACCACATTTACCGGCTCATCTTTTGCGATCTCGCCTGCAGCATAGAGTTTCGCGTAAGCGTACACATAATACACGATCTGCGGCACAAGGCGTCCGATATTGATGGAGTTTGCAGATGAGAACTGGTAGCCCATTTCCGCGATCTCCTCGGCAAATGTTTTATCGCCGAAGATCTTCTTTACGCCTGTCTGGGCGTCGTCGAAGTTTCCTTCAATGCCGACCACGCACGTATTCTCGCCTTTCTGAGTCAGCATCTGCAGTTCCTGCACACGACTGACGCCATCTTTCGGATAAAATACGATAATCCGCGTTCCCGGCACATCGGCGAATCCTGCCATAGCTGCTTTTCCGGTGTCACCGGAAGTAGCTGTGAGGATCACGATCTCATTCTTCACGCCGTTTTTCTTCGCCGCCGTTGTCATAAAGTACGGCAAAATAGACAATGCCATATCTTTAAAGGCAATCGTCTTGCCATGGAACAGCTCCAGATAATAGGCATCACCTGCTTTTCTGAGCGGTGCGATCTCTTTTGTATCAAATTTCTCATCATAGGCATGAGAAATGCAATATTTCAACTCTTCTTCCGTAAAATCGGTCAGGAACTGCTTCATCACCTGGTGCGCAGTCTCCTGATAGTTCATCGCAGCGAGCGTATCCAAAGTCACATCAAGCTTTGGAATCTCCTCCGGCACGAACAGGCCGCCATCCGTCGCCAGACCTTTTAAGATCGCCTGAGATGCAGTCACATGTTTCTCACCGCCGCGGGTGCTTGTATAATATAGGTTCTTACTCATGTGTAATCCCTCTCTTTATTGCTTTATCACGCAAAACTTTCCACGATTGTAGCACAAATCGGGGGGGAGTGCAAGGAATTTGTGGATTGGCGAGGCTATGGTGTGGTATACTGTCTTGGAAAATGATATGATTATTTTTCAACATGGAGGTCCGCATGTTCTATTCAAATACACTCATCGGCACATTTCTCTCTCGCCCCAACCGCTTTTTGGCTCATGTCATGGTGGGCGGCGAAGAAAAAGTATGTCATGTAAAAAATACAGGTCGCTTAAGGGAGCTCCTGCTGCCGGGGGCGCAGGTAATCTTACAGCATCATCCGGATGCGGCAGTAACCGGCCGGAAAACGGAATATTCTCTGATCGGAGTGTCGAAACCGCTCGCGGGAGACCGCTTCTCCGAGAATTTGACCCCCAACTCCGGTGACCGCTTCACCTGGGTCAACATCGACTCCCAGGCACCCAATCAGGCTGCATATGAATGGCTCACGGAGGGAGAAGGTCTCCCGTTCTGCCCGCGTCCGCAAAATATTCGCCGGGAAGTGCGCTGGGGACAGTCCCGGTTTGATCTCGCTTTCATGGATGGAGACCGCCCATGGTTTATGGAGGTCAAGGGCGTGACCCTCGATATGGACGGAACTGCCACGTTCCCGGATGCGCCGACCGAGCGCGGAATCAAACATTTAGATGAGTTAAGCGCTGCTGTCAAAGAAGGCTATGGTGCTGCCGCACTATTTGTAATACAAATGAAGGGAATCTCTGCATTTGCGCCGCACCGCGAACGCCACCCGGAATTCGCCGATGCACTGGTCCGCGCAAAGCAAAATGGCGTACATGTTTGGGCCTATGACTGTGTGGTGACGGAAAATTCTATGAAGATTGATGCGCCGGTGACGGTGCGGCTGTAAATCATCAACAGTCCATGCACCCTTCCCCTCTCCTCCTCATATCTCATTTATAAGCAATCTGCGAGTGAGTGATCTTATGGTAATTCCATTATCTCATATAAAACCAGGCGAGACCGTCCGAATCGTAGCTCTTGGAAACGAGGGACCGATTGCCGGACGGTTAAAAGACCTGGGATTTGAAATCAATTCGACCATTTCCTGTGTTCTGCAAAAATCCAGAAAAAATATCGCTGCATATCTGGTTCGAAATGCAGTCATCGCTCTGCGAGAATGTGACAGCCGATATATTCTGGTGACGTTCGTTGACGAGACATCCGCTGATACTGCACCTGCGACTTCCTTCGAGGTGACACCGTGATGCGGCGCATCGCCCTGGTGGGCAATCCAAATGTCGGAAAAAGCACAATCTTCAATGCCCTTACCGGCATGCACCAGAAGACAGGAAACTGGGCAGGTGTGACGGTTTCTTTCGCAGCCGGAATGTTTGAGCTTTTTTCTCCTGGCTCCGATGCACCCATAAACTTTTCCATCGTCGATCTGCCTGGCATCTACTCTTTTGACGTGCGTTCGGAGGAGGAGACGGTCACGCGGGATTATGTGCGGGATGAAACGTACGATTTCCTTCTTCTCGTCTGCGATGCCACCTGTCTGGAGCGGGGGCTGCATTTGCTGAAGCAGGTGGGATTGCTGTTGGCGGGGCGAAAAGCTGCCGCTTCAGATTCCCCTGTTCCGAATCTCATCCTTTCTGTCAACCTTTGTGATGAGGCACGAAAAAAAGGAATTGTCATTGATTTTCCTGCTCTGGAACAGACTCTCGGCATTCCGGTTATCCCCTGCTCCGCAAGAGAATCGGATGGGCTGGATCGCCTAAAACACTTTTTGTCCACAGTGGCTTTTGATGATCCGGTGCTTTATCAACAATCACTCCACTTTGATCCCCCATCGGTGGCTGAACATGTTGTCAACTATACAAACACCAATTACCGCGCCCGTGAAGAACGACTGGATCGGGTTTTAACCGGACCGGTAACCGGCACACTCTGTATGCTCCTTCTGCTGACCGGAGTTTTCTGGCTGACGGTTACGGGTGCAAATTATCCGTCTTCACTGCTATGGAATTTCTTTTTCCGTATAGAACCACTCCTGGCAAACGCAATGGCCGCAATCCATCTGCCTGCTGCTCTCATTGATGCCCTGGTCTACGGCATCTACCGGGTCGTCGCGTGGATTGTCTCGGTCATGCTGCCTCCCATGGCTATATTCTTTCCTTTGTTTACACTATTGGAGGACTTCGGGTATCTGCCGCGGATGGCATTCAATATGGACGGTGCCTTTGAACGGTGCGGAGCTTGCGGAAAACAGTGCCTGACCATGGCTATGGGACTCGGCTGCAACGCCGCCGGAGTCACGGGATGTCGCATCATCGATTCGCCAAGAGAACGGCTGATCGCCATCTTGACCAACAGCCTGGTTCCCTGCAATGGAAGATTTCCGCTGCTGATCACGATGATATCTCTGGGGGTGATGGGATTTACAGGAGATAACACGGTGTTTCATTCCGGTTCTGCCCGGCCGTTTCTTCAAAACCTGATTGCTGCACTTGCCCTCACTGGCTTTATCTTGCTGGGAGTCCTGGCGACGCTTGCCGTCTCGCGCCTCTTATCGCGAACACTTTTGAAAGGTGTTTCCTCCTCTTTTACCCTGGAGCTGCCTCCCTACCGCCGTCCTCAGGTAAAAAAAGTGCTGGTTCGCTCCATTTTCGATCGGACCTTGTTCGTTTTGGGCCGGGCCGTACTGGTCGCAGCTCCGGCAGGACTTCTGATCTGGGTCATGGCAAATATCAATATTGACGGACGAAATCTCCTGACATGGTGCGCCGGCTTCCTGGAACCCCTTGGAAACCTGATGGGACTGGACGGAATCATTCTGATGGCCTTTATCCTTGGATTCCCGGCCAACGAGATCGTTCTGCCGATTATCCTGATGGCCTATCTGCAGACCGGACACTTGACCGATATGGAGGACACCGGTGTCTTATTCGGCTTGCTGCATGCACACGGCTGGACCTTGAAAACATATATTTGTATGGCACTGTTTTCTCTCTTTCACTGGCCCTGCTCCACCACCTGTTTGACCATAAAAAAAGAGACCGCAAGTCTCAAATGGACCGCGGTCGCTTTTTTAATACCGACATCGATCGGAATTGTCGGTTGTATGATTATAAACTTGCTATGTACAGGATTCGTTTAAGCAACAGCCGCTTTTTTCTTCTTCTCAGCCATCTGCCAAGCACAGGACAGACCAACGAGAATGATACCGATGATATCGGTCATAGTACCAGGAATCATCATGCAGAGACCGCCGACAACTGCCATCAATCTCTGGATAATGTTCATATTGCCCATCATATAACCTTCCAGACCGCCGGCAATGCCGAACAGACCGATCAGGGAAGTAACAACGATCATAATAATATCAACAATTCCTGCATCGATGAACAACATCGCCGGATTCAAAGCAAAGATGTACGGTACAACGAACGCTGCGATAGCAAGTCGGGACGCATTGAGCGCAGTCCGCATCGGATTGGACTTGGCGATCGCAGAGCCTGCATAAGCGGCAAGTGCTACCGGCGGAGTAATATCCGCTACGATACCGAAGTAGAATACAAACATGTTTGCTGCGATCGGATTGATTCCCATACCGTTAACCAGGATCGGAGCACATGTAGTAGCCATAATGATATAGTTGGCAGTTGTCGGAACACCCATACCAAGAACAATACAGGTAAGCATCGTAAGGAACAGAGCAACAAATACTCGGTTGCCTGCAACACCAACGATCGCAGAGATAAGAATCTGGCCAAGACCTGTCATTGTTACAACACCGGCGATGATACCAGCGATACCACAGGAAACGGCTACGGAAAGTGTATTCTTACCACCGGTCTCAAGAGCACCAAGGAAACGCTCCGGATTCATTCTTGTCTTCTTATTTGGCATACTTACAAGGATTGCAAGTGCTGTTGCAGCAACTGCCGCACGGGACATTGTGAAGCCCATCATAACCATTGAAACAAGTGCAATGAGCGGAATCAGAAGATAACCCTGACGGATAAATAACGGGAAGAACTTCGGAAGATCTTCTTTGGAGATACCCTTTAAGCCAAGTCTCTTTGCCTCAAGATGAACGGTAATGAAGATACCTGCAAAATAAAGGAGCGCAGGGAAGATGGCACGGAATGCGATCTCACTGTACTGAACACCGACCATCTCAGCCATCAGGAATGCGGCAGCACCCATGATCGGCGGCATGATCTGTCCACCGGTGGAGGCAGCGGCCTCTACGGCACCTGCGAACTCACCTTTGTAACCTGTTTTCTTCATAAGCGGAATTGTTACGGAACCGGTTGTTACAGTATTACCTACGGAAGAACCGGAAACCATACCACAAAGTGCGGAGGAGATAACGGCTACTTTCGCCGGACCACCGTCAGACGCACCGGCGATGGAGTTGGATAACTGGATGAAAAACTCGGAAATACCGGTCGCCTCCAGGAACGCACCAAATAAGATAAACAGCGCAATATACGTCGAACATACACCGATCGGAGTACCGATGACACCACCGGTTGTATAGAACAGGTTGTAGATAACAGATCTTAAGATCTGCTGGAACGCTCTTCCCTGATCAAAGCCAGCCCAGAACGCATAGCCGATAAAGAAAGATGCAACCACAAGGATCGGAATACCTACGGAACGGCGACATGCCTCCATCAGGATCAGGATACCGATGATACCGATATAAACCTCAACCTGACTGATACGGGTCGCATGGCTGATAATTTCCTTAAAGTTGATTACGAAGTAGAAGAAAGCACCGCTTCCTAAAATCATCAGAACAATATCATAGATCGGAACATGGTTGACTTTCTGATTTCCTTTTTTTGCCGGATAAACCAGGAATACAAGGATGATAACAATACCTACGAACAGGGAACGTCTTACACGCTCATCCCAGTTTGCAAACAGATTCATGTAAAGCATAAGAACAGAGAACGCTGCCAACAGAAGACCAATGATCTTTTTCGGTGTACCCTCCCAGATACGAGTGTTAGACTCTCTGTCATACTTTTTCATTATGGCGTCGACATCTTCCGCAGAACCTGTGGAAGTATCGTCTGCCGGAGCTGTATTGACTTTCATGTTTTCTTTTGCCATTGCAGTCCCTCCTTGTTTGATATGTTATATTCTTTCAGTTACAAAATCATCTATGTTCACAGGAAAACTTTACTTTGCTGTTTCTTCCGCAAAGTTCCCTCAAACTGATTTCTTCGTCATGGATCGTAAGGATGTGGTCAGAGACCGTACCTACGATATAGGAGAGCCATGGCATTTCCTGATCAAATCCGGAAACGACCATCTCTCCGTTTTCATTGATCTCCAGTTTCTGCCCTTCTTCAATCTCCGTCTGCACACCGGCACCAAAATTGTTGTAGATGGTGCGGACCACATAAATCTTGTGATCCCGGATCTCATAGACATCCGTCAGCGGATACTGATTGACCGAGTGAATGAATGTAACAGAAAATTCATCCCCCTCTGAAACACGAAAGCGGGCAAATTCTTCATCCGTGTCTCCGTTCCTTAAGACCAGATAATCTCCGCTTCTCAGGACAAATGTCAGAATGGCTGCAATAACGACAACCATTATTGCAGCCATTGCTGGTAGAACCAATTTCTTATGTATTAAATTACTTATTTCAGAGCGCCTACTTCTTTATAGTATTTCTCAGCACCCGGATGGAACGGAACGGATACGCCGCTTACTGCATATTCAACGCTAAGCTCTTCGCCCTTTGCGTGTGCAGCTGCGATCTCTGCCTGATTATCAAAGATAGCCTTTGTTAAGTTGTAAACAGTATCTTCAGAAAGATTCGGGGAAGCGATCAGAGTAGCCTTGATAGCAACTGTCTGAACATCCTCGTCGATACCATTATAGGAACCGCCCGGAATCGGGTATGTTGTGTAGTACGGATATGCCTCAGCGAGAGCTGCTGCATGCTCATCATCGATTTCAAGGAGATTGATATCATTTGTTGTAGAAAGCTCTACAATCGCGGTTGTCGGAGCACCTGCTGTACAGAAGAATGCATCGATCTTACCATCTTTTAATGCGTCGGAGGAATCACCGAAACCAAGGTTATTCACTTCGATATCATCAAATGTCATACCGTAGATTTCAAGAATCTGACGTGCGTTGAATTCTACACCGGAACCAGCGTCACCAACAGAAACTCTCTTGCCCTTTAAGTCTGCGATAGAAGTAATATCTTTTGTGGATACTACCTGACAAACCTCTGCGTAAAGAGCACCAACGGTAGCGAACTCGCTTGCTGCGCCTTCTTCTGCGAAGAGGTCAGTTCCGTTATAACCGTAGTCCATAACGTCATTCTGCACGATTGCAAGATCTGCTTCACCGTCGTTTACAAGGTAAATATTTGCCTTGGAAGCACCTGTGGACTGAACATTGATATTAACACCAACATCTTTGCCGTTGATTACGTTCGCAATAACGCCGCCGAATGCGTAGTATGTACCTGTTGTACCGCCAGTACCCATTGTTAATTTCTCTGCATCTGCGCTCGGAGCTGCTGCTTCAGTTGCAGCTGCTTCTGCTTTTGTCTCAGCAGCCGCTGCTGCTGTAGTTTCTGCGGCATCACTGCCGCATCCTGCCAATAACATGGATGCACTTAGTGCCATTGCCAAAAATGCTGCTAATCTTTTCTTCATAATTCTGCCTCCTTTATTCGCGCTTTATCACGACACCATATAAACGTGTTACTTGCATTATACTCCCTTGTTAAATCTTTTGCAAGTTTTTTTCAGAATTTTTAATTTTCTTAAGAATTATCCATGAAATTTGCAAAAATTTTAACACTTTAAAGTGTTGATTATATTATCAGCAAATAATTCGATGCGTTCCTCGATGCCCTCCGCCTGCATGGCAGCGCCCGGGTTGTTGCCGGTCTCCATCATACAGAAGTGCGGCGGCAGATAAAAGGTCTTGTTCATGTTGAGGGCGGTCACCAGCTGGCCGGCGATCAGGTCACTGCCGGAGTAGCCGGAAACAATGATGCCGAACATGGCCTTATCGTAGAATCTTGTGGTGCGGAACAGCGCCGTCAGACGGTTGATAAATGCCGTCATGTTGGCGGAGATCGCATCGTTGTAGTTTGGACACAGGAGCAGGATGCCGTCGGCCCATTTGACCGCCGGATACACGTCGTCCTGAATGGCACCGCCGTAGAAGCAGCGGCCCTGCTCGCCAAAGTGCAGGCACATCTGGAACGGACAGCCGGAACAATCCTTTAACGTACCGTTTCGCAGGTTGATCTCCTGAATCTCAATATCCTGCTCGATCCGCGCACGGACTTCCTTCCAGATTGCCATCGTGTTAGAAGTCTTGTGGTTGGACGCATGGAGCACCAGAAGATGCGGATGCTCCTTCTTCTCCCACACAAAGGTCATAAGCTGTTCGGTCAGGATTCTGGCGGCCTTCTGATATGCACCGAATTTGTCGGTGTTCATGTTCATAGCCTGGACAATGAAATTGTCAAGGGACGCAGTTCCCTCCACTAGCGGACGGCCTACAAAGGCGCATCCGGCCTGATTGGCTGCCACGGCCAACTCTCTGGCCGCCGCTTTTGTGTAAAGTTCGCTGTCCGCATCGATCACGAGCCCTGCCAGAGAACCTTCCAATACCTGATCTCCGGCACGGAGCCATGCAAGGACCTCGTAATAGCCGCGGTTCACGCCGTTCTTTCCCAACGGGACTGCGAACAGGATCTTGCAGCCGCGGAAACGGGCGGTTCCGTGGCCGGCGATTCCTTCATGTTCGCCGCCCTCTTCCCAGAGAACATCCATATCCTCAAAGATTTCCACGTCCATGCCGTCCAGCGCGTAGTTTAACACCTGGTCGAGACGTTCGCGCCCGTGATTTCCCCGCTTCTGCGGATAAATGACATATAACTTTTCTTTCTTCATAGAACTACTTTCTTTATATTTAAATGATCGCTTTCAGATTTTCTTCTGCAAATACAATTCTGTCATACAGTGCATCCGGCAGCGGCAGAATTTCTGCTTCGAGACCATTTGCTGTGTAACGGTTCTTGACACCCATGTAGATGCCGCCGAGGAACACGGAACCGCAGTGCCACTGGCCGCGCAGGCACATGAGAATGGAGATGGCGCCGGAAGAGAACGCAGGAGCTACGAACGGCTTGTAGCCGATGGCACGCATGTGCAGGTTGGCAGTCACTGTCAGCTGAGTCAGCTCTTTGGACAGTTCATCGTTGTAATTTTCAATAGAATCTGCCACAACCAGATCCTGGCCGTGCGGTCCGAAGGAACGGCCCTCTGTCAGGAACTGTGTGAAACGCTCATCTCTCTTTGCATAATAAGCAGCGCGGGCGTTCATAACACCGAGACCGAAGCCCTGGATCTGCTCCGGAAGAAGTCCCATGTAATCCAGCTCACCGTTCTCATTTTTGTTACTCTCTAAGAATGCAGTCTTTGCAAGCGGATCTACCGGATCGGATACGGCGCAGAACAGACCCTTGAAGTTCTTCTCGCGGGCCATTTTCGCGTAGTGGCCGATGATCTTGGAGTTGTTCTCGAACTGGTACATGCGGACATCTTTGATGCCGGAACCCACCGGCGGAATGCCCTTGGATGCCACGAACACGAACACATCACAGTCAAAGAGCTGCTCCGGCTTTACAATATCCACTTCCGGAAGCGCATCGTAATCCCACGGATATGCGATCTGGTTTTCCTCAAACTCCCATCTTGCAGTTACCTGCTCGGAAATATCGCAGATGCCGATGGAGGAGATCACATCACCGCCGAGAAGGTGAAGACCGGTAAGCAGCATGCTTCCAACGTCGCCGATGGCGAGCACATGGACACGCTTCTTGCCTTCCTTCGGCTGGAATGCCAGAATTTCCTCAAATCTCGGATGAGATGCGTTCACCGCACGCACCTTTCCTGCTGCGATCATCTCCTCCACCCACGCCGGAATCTCCACCGGAGCCAGTTTTTCCAGCTTGTTGGAGTTGAGCCAGCTCACGTTCTCTTCCGGTGCGGAGAGAAGCATTTTATTGTTCACTTTGAAGGACGCACGGCAGCTGCCCGGCTCTCTCTGAAAGAGCCAGGTCAGTGTTTCGGCGTTCTTCGGTTCTGCGGCTTTCTCAAATGCCAGATCTGCAAGATCGGAAAAGCAGATATGGCCGTTTACATTATAAAAAGTAATCATGTTACGTATTTCTCCTTAGATCATAAACTCTTTCATTCGTCCTAACATCTCCAGATCATTCTCCAGATATACAGACGCAGCCAGGTTCTCATCGTACTCCATGCAGCTTCCCTTGTCCGGACAGAGCGGCAGGATCACGGCCTCCGGCAGTCGGGACAGCGTCAGGTTCTTTCCGAACAGTTTGCGGTACTCGGCCTCCAAAATCTGCAGAAGATCTCTGGAGTTCTCAATACAGCAGACTGAGAACTGGTAAAGGGCCTCTTTGCTGCAGCCGCTCAGTGCCGGAGTCGCGTACGGCAGGATCATGTTGACGGAGGACTGGAGTCCGGCCACCTTCATCTCCGGACGGCGCACGGTGTCACCGCCGATAAACGGATACAGGGTGGACTCAACGAACCACTGGCGCAGATTCGGCATGGAATAAATACTCTCAACCGGCAGTCCCACGCAGCTCATCAGATCGCGGCCATAGCCGGAGATCACACCGACCACAACTTTTTTGATCGGAATACCGGCCTTTTTGAGGCTCGGAGCCAGCGCCTGCAGACGGTCCGCCTTGTGCACCAGGTCATCCACCAGAATTACAGGACGCATAAAGGACTTGATCATGCGGATCTGACTGTCAAGCGGCGAATAGTACGGGAACGGCTCGATGGCGTAGCTCTCCAGGTTCGGCTCGTATACTTTATCGGTATGAAGTGTTTTGGTTACGGTGTTCGGCACAACCTGACCGCGCAGGATCTTGCCGAACGGCACGCACATGTTCTCGCCGAGGCGGCGCGGAACCAGCGTCTCGCTTGGCACATCATTGAGATCTGTGATGCGGTCCACCAGGCGGTGATGCATGACTGCTGAGGACAGGGACAGCACCAGGTTGCCCGGGTACAGTTTTGCCATCGCCAGCTGCAGCTTTTTGTGGTTGCGCTCAATGGCCTCAAGGACCACCGGACTGCTGGCGAACGGTTCTTTGATGGTTGTATTCAGGTTATGCATGAGCAGCAATGGTTCATGCATATCTACCATATAAATGATACGTTTTTCGCTTTCATCGGTCAGATGCGGGCGGACAAATCCCTGACGCTCCAATGCGAAGATCGCATCTTCGGATGCGAAACCGCGCTCGGAGACGAACATGCTGAAGCTGTAATTCTTCTCCAGAGCCTGGGTGATCACCTCTGCCAGGAGCAGCTGGGCAGAATCTTTGATCGCACTGCTCTTATGACCGCGCTCGCGGGTGTAGATACCGGTGATCAGAAGTCCCTCTCTGCTGGTTCTTCTTCGAACCTGGTTTGCCAGTTCCATATTGCGGAGCACGCTGAACAGGTCCTCGGAGCGGAGCTCCTTGTAGGTCACAAAACCTACCGGCCGCTCATTGTCGGCGGAATTTCGCAGAACGATCAGGTTGTCACGTTCCTTGCTGATCCTTGCGAGGATCGCTTCTGCGTTCAGGTTCTTGGAAAGAACCGTGTTGGCCAGCTCGCCCAGGAGAACGGCGTTGTTTCCCTCGGCATTTTCAAAGGTAACGGCCTTTGCGCGAAGAATCGGTTTAAACTCCGGCTCACGCAGATACAGACCCTTGTGGTAGATATACTCCTGCACGACCGGATCGATCAGGCTGGAGATATCGCGGTGATTGTCGATGTTTTCACGGATCTTGGTGGAGCTGATATCCTCCAGTTCCCTCGGCAGTTCTAGCTGCACCACCTGACCGGTGATGTTGGTCAGATCCGGCTGCGGCTGACCGGCACGGCGGAACACGATATGGTTGATGCCATGGACAGAGTTCTCGCACGGCTCCTTCTTATAGGAACTTGCGTTGTTGATCACGTCGGAACCCACCACCAGGAACACTTCCATCTCCGGGAATGTGTCCTGCAGCTTCTTTAAGTCAGCCGGGTTTGCAATGTTGATCGGCGTATCATCCGGGAACAGATGAATGTAAAATTCGTCTGCCACGGACATGTTCACAATCTGGCGTCGAACCAGATGCGGCTGTGTCTTCTTGGACCAGGAGAACTCGTCGATCGCCAGATAGACGGTATATCCCATCTCGCGGATCTTTCTTGCAATCTCCTTGTGAGACAAGGTAAACGGGTCAAACGTGCCCGGGAAGAATGCAATCTTGAATCTTCCCTTCAGGCCCACATCTCCGTTAAACAACTGGTATCTGGACATGAAACGGTAAACATGGGACAGGGTTGCGGCGCGGTAGTAGAGACTCAGCTCGCCGCCTTTATTTTCATTCAGTAAGAATAACAATTTCTTGGAACACAGGGAGAACAGCTCATTCTTGTCGTTCTCCGCCATCTTTTCGGAGCCGAACACATGCTGACCTACGACCAGCATGGCCTCCTGGCGCACCTGTTCCCGGTGGTTGGCAAGACAGCTCAGGATCAGACCCATCAGATGGATCTGTCGTTCTTTCGATACCTCCTCCGGTTCCTCAAAACGCACCGGGTATCTGGAATAACACTCTAAGAGCACACCCAGCGTATCCAGGGCAACCGATACGATCTGCTCGTTGGCGCTGGCAAGAAGGATATGTAAGCGCTCGATCAGGTCATCCAGCTGCTCCGGCGGCAGCCAGAGGGCAAACTCACCGAGGTATTCCGGGATGTATTTAGAGAATTCATACTCTCCCACTTCCAGACCTTTTAAGAGCTCGACCGCGATCTCGTTTCTCTGGTCAGTGGTCAGAAGATGGGCTAGTCTCAGCAGCGCACGGCCGGCATCATGACGCACACCCACCTGCTCGCTGACTTTGATCAGGTTGGAAAAATGCGCACAGATATGGAGCAGATGCTCACGTTTTCCATGGTCCACCTGGTCTGCCAGAAGTTTGATGTTCACGGCTTTGATGATCCACGGAGTCGCAGATTTCAGGTTCTCCAGGAAAATATCACTGACCACATCGGTGCCGTAAAGAATTTCTCTCTGTTTTTCGGTGTCCAGACGAAGATTCGTAAAAATACGATACTGGAGGAACAGCATGGTCATTGTATCCGGCTTCATATTTTCAGCTGCATGGCACACTGCCTCATAACATGCGTGGTCCTTGTTCACATAACCGGTCAGGACCTTCAGTGCACGGATGGACGCCACGCGAACTTTTTCGTCAAAATGGTCCATAAGACCGACCGCGAACATGACCAGACGATCCAGGCGGTCTTCTTTTTTACAGAGGTCGGACGGCATGGAAAGCACGGAATCCAGCAGATAGAACAGAGATTCCTCGTTGAGATCCAGCTTCGGATCGTACCATTTCATAAACGCGCCGAAGAACTTTTCACGCAGGTTCTCGGAGCTTCGCTCCAGTGTGGCGCTGAGAACAAACTTCAGGGAATTCTGGATTCGTCTCTTCTGTAATAAGGTCAGGCGGTAATCCGGACATACAAGACGCTCCATATATTCGTCCCAGAGCGCCAGCAGGCGGCGTTCATCCAGATCCGGCATATTGGCCGGCAGTTCCTTTTTGTAACCGGCGTTGAAATCAGCGAACATTCTTCCGAGGATCGCGGACGCCTGTCTTCGGATATCGCCTTCTTTATTTGGAAGCAGCTCATAGAGGAAGCCCATGGTCTGCTCTTTCTGTCTATGATTCAAATGAATCGAATATTCGTTAAAAATATTCAGGTACGCGCGGACATTCTTCCAGTCTTTCTCGCTTCTTGCCGCCTCCAGGATATTACCGAACTGGCGCTCGGTGCCGAGGCGGTGCATAACATCGATGTTATGCTCGATACTGAAGAATACGAAGGACTTGTTGATCTCGTCCTTGTTCTGCAGCACGATATTTTTATGCTGCCACTGCTGGTCCGGACCGCCGTCCAGATCCACATCCACACCGAGAGAGCGCATATAACGCTCGAACTCATAGAGGCGTGCATATACCACACGGTATCGATTCTTCTTTGCCTCGTCCACATTATCTAACTTGGAGAGGATGACATCGAAGGAATCTTTTAATGTGTAGATCTTTGTGATCTCTCTTCCTTCTGCATCACGCTCCTGTTTTACACGGAAGTCGGCATAGATCAGCACCAGGGACTCGACGGAGATATTGTCCAGTTCCAGGTCCCAGGTGGAATGGTTCGCTGCGATATGACCGATACCTTCCATATGGAACTCCTCGAACCATTGAGCGGTATAATAATAATGAAGGTACGGAACCCGTTCATTGGGCTTACAGCCAAATTTTCCCAGGTCATGTCCCGCCGCTGCACCGGACGCCAGTGCCATATCGATCGGCACACCGGCGTAATAAAGACCGCGGGCTACGGTCATCGCCACGTAGTGCACACCGGCGATATGACCCAAGGTCTCAAACGGGGTCGCCTCGCGATTGAGACGCATCATCTCATAAATATACTGATTGCGGAATTCACGGACAAAATGCGCATACTCGTCGGCACGCTCGCAGCGGGAATACTCTTCCTCTGTCAGCAATTCAAAATCGTCATATGGACTGAACGGGATCACTTTGCGCTCTTCATCAAAGAAGAACTGCATCAGTTTTAAGAAGATACGGGCGCCCGGAGCAAAACGGGCTGCAGCTTTCGTAAACTCCTCGTCCGGATATAAAATATGAGTCACATATTTATAAGTAAAGGTCATCCATCCTTCTTCCGGTTCCCCGCAGAGAGCCCAGAGCTCCGGTTTGCACCATTCCAGAATCTCTGCACAGGTAAAACGCCTTTTTACCGGAAATACTTCCTCAAATATCTCCTCCCATTTATTTCTCACGAAAATATCCTGCATCATCTTTTTTGTGATGCCGGCGCTCTTTAAAAATTCACGTTCAAATAATCGGGTCGATAATTCCGTCGCCAGTCGGCGGACTTGTCTGCTTCGCATGAAATCACCTCTTTTTTCTTTTCCCCTGTCTTACGAATCAATTAGTATTAGTATAATGAAAGCTTCCTGCCTTTTCAAGGTTTAATTTTTCTTCATCTTTTCATTGACAAATCTTCTCCGTTCTGCTAGTATAATAGTAACAATTATCATTATTGTTGTTAAATACTTTTCAGGAAGGGAGGCAAACTTATTGAAAACTTTGAAGTACAGTCGTCAGAGAGAGTCGATCAAGAACTGTCTGATGAACCGTACGGATCATCCGACTGCCGATGCCCTTTATCTTTCCATTCGGGAGGAGTTCCCGAATATCAGCCTCGGAACGGTATACAGGAATTTAAATCTTCTGGTAGAGCTTGGTGAGATTATCCGCTTTACCTGCGGCGATGGCTCAGAACATTTTGATTTCACCACTGACCAGCATTATCATTTTGTATGCAAGACCTGCGGAAAGATACACGATCTGCCGGTAAGTATGGTCCGTGAAACCGGGGAATTTTTCACAGAACCGGTTCCGGGACGTGTGGATACGCACTCCCTGTTCTTCTACGGAGAATGCGCCGACTGCCTAAAAAATAAACAGATGGCAAATTAAAAAAGCTATTGACAAGTAAAGCTCAATATGCTAATATAATATCAGTAACAATTACTATTATTAATTAAAATTTAACAATCCAAATTCTATTAATGTAAAGGAGATCAGTATATGAAGAAATTTGTTTGTACAGTATGTGGTTATGTTCATGAAGGTAACGAAGCTCCGGAGTTCTGCCCGGTATGTAAGGTCCCGGCTTCCAAGTTCCAGGAGCAGTCTGAAGAGAGAACATGGGCAGCTGAGCACGTAGTAGGCGTTGCTGAGGGTGCTCCGGAAGATATTATCGCTGACTTAAGAGCAAACTTCGAAGGCGAGTGTTCTGAAGTTGGTATGTACCTTGCAATGGCTAGAGTAGCTCACAGAGAAGGTTATCCGGAAATCGGTCTTTACTGGGAGAAGGCAGCTTATGAAGAGGCTGAGCACGCTGCTAAATTCGCAGAGCTTCTCGGTGAAGTTGTTACATCCAGCACAAAGAAGAACCTCGAGATGAGAGTTGACGCTGAGAACGGTGCAACGGCCGGTAAGTTTGATCTCGCTAAGAGAGCAAAAGAATTAAACCTCGATGCGATCCATGATACAGTACACGAGATGGCTAGAGATGAAGCTAGACACGGTAAGGCATTCGAGGGTCTCCTCCAGAGATATTTTGGCTAATCAAATGACACACAATTAAATAACAATCTATAACTTTAAGCTGTGTGACATAATTTTCCTTTCGCACAGCTTTTTGTATAAAAGCAAGTATTTCAGGATATATTTATGATGAAAATGGAGGTATTTTATGGGATTCTTAACTGGAAAAACGTTACTGCTCACCGGCGGCGGACGCTCGGTTCTTGATAATGGAAAAGCAGGTTCCATCGGATATGGCATCGCAACAGCTTATGCAAAAGAAGGCGCAAATATTACGATCACCGGTCGTAATTTAAAGAAACTGGAAGATGCAAAAGAAGAATTAGAACGCCTTTACGGTGTAAAAGTCCTTGCTGTCCAGGCTGATATTTCTGCAGGCGCTGACAACGCTGCCGTTGCTGCAGATGTAGTAAAGAAGACAATTGACGAGTTCGGCCGCATTGACGTTCTGATCAACGTAGCACAGGCATCTGCCTCCGGTGTAACACTTGCGAACCATACCACCGAGCAGTTCGACCTGGCACTCTACTCCGGTCTGTATGCAACCTTCTACTATATGCAGGCCTGCTATCCGTACCTGGCAGAGACAAAGGGAAGTGTCATTAACTTCGCATCCGGTGCCGGTCTTTTCGGTAACTACGGCCAGTGCGCATATGCAGCTGCTAAGGAAGGTATCCGCGGTCTCAGCCGTGTAGCTGCAACTGAGTGGAGCAAAGACGGCATCAATGTCAATGTGATCTGCCCGCTCGCATGGACTGCACAGCTTGAGCAGTTCCAGAAGGCATATCCGGAAGCCTTTGAAAAGAATGTGCACACTCCGCCGATGGGATTCTTCGGCGATCCGGAAGAGCATATCGGTCGTGCCTGCGTGCAGTTAGCTCACCCGGACTTCAAATATATGACCGGCGAGACACTGACGCTGGAAGGCGGTCTTGGCCTCAGACCATAATGGAAATTTTATCATTGATATTACCGGGGGAATGCATTTTATCGTGCATTCCCTCTTTTTTCGTTTGGATACTATATCTTGAAAAGCAATAATTGTAGATTGCTTGGGTTCATGTTCCATATAGATTAAAATCTCTTGCTTAAATACTCAAATTCATCGTTTGCGGTACATTTCAAGCAAGTTTTCTCGTATATTAACTTAAATCCCATTTCCCCAATATTTCCCTTGCTTTTTCCCCTGTCTGTCCGTATAATGAATCCGTTCGACTTTTGTCGACATTCGGGCAACTGCGGAATTTCCGTGCCCACCCGAAAACATCAAAAAAATTTATTATTGGGGGAGGACATTATCATGTCTACAGAAATGAAAAAGCTTGCCAATCCGGGCCCGTTAGGTCTCCTTGGTTTTGGTATGACAACCATCCTGCTAAACATCCACAATGCAGGCTTTCTTCCGCTTTCCATCGTGATCGTCGCTATGGGTATCGCTATGGGCGGTCTTGCACAGATCATCGCAGGTATCCGCGAACTGGTACAGGGCAACACATTCGGCGGAACAGCTTTCACAGCTTACGGCCTGTTCTGGTGGTCTCTGGTTCTGATCTGGGTAAACCCGTTTGAGGGTATGGCTGCTGCCGATCCGATCTCCATGGGCTTCTACCTTCTTCTTTGGGGTATCTTCACATTCTTCATGTTCATCGGTACTCTGAAGCACAACCGTGCAACTCAGGTTGTTTTCGGTTCCTTAACCATCCTGTTCATCCTGCTGGCACTCGGTGATTTCACAGGAAATCACGGTATCACAACCATCGCAGGTTTTGAAGGTATCTTCTGCGGTGCATCTGCAATCTACAGTGCGGTAGGTCAGATCCTGAATGCAGAATTCGGAAAGACAATCATTCCGTTAGGCTAAAAAATATTTAAGCTCAGCAACACAAGGCCGCTGAGCTTTTTTATTCGTTATTTCACAACGCGCATTAGATTGTAGTCCATCCACCATCTACGCATAATAACTGTCCTGTTGTGTAGGAGGACGCATCGGATGCAAAGTAAACAAGCGCACCGTCTAATTCGCCTGCATGACCTTCACGTCCCATTGGGCAGTACATTTTTGCAACCGGTTCAAATCCGCCGGAATTGATAAGATCGTTTGTAATCTCACTTCCAAAATAAGCCGGTCCAATTGCATTCACAGTGATGCCTCGAGATGCCCATTCATTTGCAAGAGATTTTGTAAGCATCTTTACACCGCCTTTGGATGCTGCATAGGCAGTTACCGGCCAACAGGATGCTGCCATGGATACTTCTGCATGGACAGATGCGATGTTGATGATCTTTCCATATCCTCTTTCGAGCATATGTTTTCCAACTTCGTGTGCAAAATAGTAAACGGCATCCAGGTTTGTTTCAAGTACTTTGTGCCAGAGTTCATGTGCCTGAACTTCTACAGGATCAGATCCGCCGATACCAGCGTTGTTCACTAATATATCAATTTTTCCATAATGTTCAATCACATCTTTTACTGTTTCAGCAACTTCATCGCTGTTGCACACATCACATTTGTGAGCATAGCAGCGTACACCCATCGCTTCAATTTCAGCCCTTACCGCTTCGAGCTTTTCTACACGACGAGCGCAGATTGCAATGTCTGCTCCCTCTCTGGCGAGTGCTTTTGCAAACTGGATACCTAAACCAGATGATGCACCTGTTACCAACGCAACTTTTCCACTAAGATCAAATAAGCTACTCATTTTATATCTCTCCTCTTCATTATATGATTATTCAATTGTATTTGCAGCAAAGAAACCAGCTCTGATCGCTTCACCAACCTTGTTGACTCTTGTACAGTCTCCAACTTCTTTCACGATATATGGATATACTTTCTTGATGCTTTCAGCAACGGCTGTGTTCGGTTTGTTTCCGAATGCATTTACACATGTATCTGCATCAATGTGGAGTATTTCACCATTATGTTCTACATTAACACCTGTATCATCAAAGGATACCACTTTATGCTCCGGCATAAGCACAACATTATTTACTGCAAGCTCTCTAAATAAGGAAATTGCATTGAGATAGAAAATGTCTTTTGCAATCTGCGGAGCCATTTCAACAATCGTTACTTTCTTACCTTTCTGAGCCTCTTCCAGGGCAAAGTCACATCCGGATAAGCCGCCGCCACAGACAACAATATTATCACCCTTTACCAGTTCTCTGTTTAAATGCGCACTTACAACATCAACGGTCTTTTCGATGCCCTCAATCGGCGGGATCATTGCATTAGAACCTGCAGCAACAATAATATAGTCTGCGCCAATCAGTTCGCTGCTTTCTCCACAAATTTCTTTATTCAGCACCACATTAACATTTAATTTCTTTAACTGCACTTTGTAGTACTCAATCAACGCCCTTAACTGCTTTTTGAAATCCGGAGTTGCGGCAGCGCGAATCAATCCACCCACTTCACTCTCTTTTTCATATAAGGACACCCTATGTCCCTTCCTTGCAGCAACAACGGCAGCTTCAAGACCTGCCGGGCCACCGCCTACAACAACAATGTTCTTCGGCTCAGAAGTCCTGATAACTGCATTTCTCTTCTCATCGCCGGCCTGCGCATTTACCGCACATTTAAGTCCGGCATCCAATGCAACACCTTTGATACAGTATTCGTTACAGCGGATACACGGTTTGATATCTTCAATCTGGTCTCTTAAGATTTTATTCGGCATAGACGGATCCGCAACAAGAGAACGTCCCCACATGATGTAATCCAAAGTTCCATCTGCCAAACAGGTAGTAGCTGTATCCAGTGTATGATTACCGGAGCACATGATCGGAATCTTAATTCCATCTTCTTTCATGCGCTTTGCAACATATACATGTGGTGCATCTCCGATATAGTAGGACGGGAACATAAAATCAACCGTTTCATACACACCAGTATCTACATCAAATGCATCTACACCCGCGTCTTCCAACAGCTTTAACATTGGCAGTGTATCTTCGTATGTTCTTCCACCCGGGAGAAGCTGTTCTACAGAGATTCTAAAAATAATTGGCATATGCGGTACGGTCGCTTTAATTTTAGAGATCAGTTCCGTGCAAATTCGCATTCGATTCTCTAAGCTTCCACCATACTCATCTTCACGTTTATTCCAGATCGGTGACATAAACTGATCGAGCATATATCCGTTATGTGCATGAATATCAAGGGCATCTACACCTGCAATAGCCGCTTTTACACATACAGATACAATACCGTCGATCAACTCATGGATTTCTTCTACCGTGAGTGGTGTTGCCAAAATATTCGGATCTGCAAGAATCGGTACAGCAGAGGCACTCTTGCATTCTAAACCTTCTGTTCTTCCGCCACCGGCACTTAACTGCAGACATAATTTCGCACCATGCTTATGCACTGCATCAACAAGTTTACCTAACATCATCTGGGAATTGTACGCGGTCAGATGGAATACCGATTTATGAAATTCTCCGGTATCCGGGAAACATGCATCGGTCATGATCAAACCGGCACCGCCTTTTGCACGCTCTTCATAGTAGTCGATGACATAATCGCTAATGTTACCATTTTCGTCATTGAGAACTGTTGTCATCGGAGAAAACACAATTCGGTTTTTCAATTTCATTGAGCCAATGCTGGTTTCTTCAAATAATTTTTTGAACTTATCTTGCATATAGTACCTCCTATACCCCTTTATATTACCATGGTAATATAATTATAATACCCCATTCTTTTTCTTGTCAATCAATTATTCCTTTCTTGCAAATATAAGCAATCGCGTATTATAATAGATGCACTACAGTCAAAGAGGTGATTACAGTTGGATGACTCCAAAAAAGCGATAAAGCAAATTGCATATCAATTGTTTAAGGATCATGGATATAACAATGTATCTTTAAAAGATATTTGTGCTGCTGCGCAGATATCCAAAACCACTTTTTATTATCATTTCAATTCAAAAGAAGCGCTTCTGGAAGATTTCATAGAACAGCCGGAACCAACATCTCTGGATATCGTCAGCGTTGTTTTCAGTATGGATTCTCGCTGGGAGCAATTATGGTATCTTACTTACATAACGATTGTCGAAATTATGAATGCGGGTCCCGCCATTTATAAGCAAATCATTCAGTCAAACATTGAAAGCAACAAAGGTACCTTTGATTTGTTAAATTCCAGAACCGTAAATGTCTTCGTTCCAATCATAAAAAAGGGCCAAGAAACAGGTGAATTTAAGAATAAAATTCCAGCTGAATCATTGATCCAAATGGCATGGACAGCCTACCTCGGTCTACTGACACAATGGTGCATCAGTGATGGTGAATTCAATCTCGCAGAACGCGAAATGCAGCTGTTCCAAGATCTCTACCAAGTTGATGAAAACCGTCGTTTTACCCTGGAATCTTTTATTGAAAAATACCATTTGATTTCTTAGCACCATCGGAAAGGAATTTATCATGTCTCTCTACAAAAAAAGTATCTTAGCTGCGATCGCCGCCAACGCGATCTTCGGCCTGAGTTTTATGTTTTCGAAAATGGCTCTGAATGTGACGGATCCGGTCATCCTGCTCTGCTGTCGCTTTTCTGTGACGGTGATCGCATTGAATCTGATGATCTTTGCCCGGATCATGAAACCAAGTTTCAAAGGCAAAAATATCAAAGCCGCGATCCTGGTCGGATTTTTGCAGCCGGTCCTCTATTTCTTGCTGGAAAGTTACGGTCTGGAATATACGACGGCATCTTTCACCGGAATCATCGCGTCCATCAGCCCAGTCTTCACTGCGGTCCTTGGAGGAATCCTCCTAAACGAAAAACCGTCCCCGAAGCAGTGGCTCTTCATCGGTGTTTCCATTGTCGGTGTCATGATGATCTCCCTGGCTCCGGGCGGCGGCTCTAATACACTCACCGGTTGTCTGTGCCTGTTGGGCGCGTACCTGGTTGGCTCCCTCTATTCCATCCTGGTTCGCAAACTGTCCAAGGAGTTTACAGCATTCGAGCTCACATACGTGATGTTCACAGTCGGTTTCCTCTTCTTTGGAATTTCTGCATTTGTGCAATACGGCAGTGAGACGCTTGCCATGATCGGAAACGCACTGAGTCACAAAGAGTTCCTGATCGGCATCTTCTATCTCGGCGCTCTCGCATCCGTCGGTGCGTTCATGATGTTAAATTTCGCGGTTGCTCATCTTCCGGTTACTCAGGTGATGATCTTCGGAAGTTTTGCAACCATTATCTCCACACTGGCCGGTGTTTTCGTGATGGGCGACCCATTTACAATTATCACCTTCATCGCCTTCATCCTGATCTTCGTGGGTGTAACCGGTGTAAACATGTTCTCGATAAAAACCAATGATTAAGAATGGAGTTTCTATGAAATATCATTTTATTATCAATCCGGTAGCTGGAAAACAGGATTCCAGCAAGACATTGGTTCCGGAAATCCACCGTGCTGCGAAAGCATGTGGAATCCTGGAAGAACAACTTACGATTCAGCTGACAAACCGACCGTCCCATGCCCACTATCTGGCATTGGAGGCCGTCAAGGCAGCCGAGGCAGCAGACGAAGAGATCCGTATCTATGCCGCCGGCGGAGACGGAACCTTCAACGAAGTTCTGACCGGTGCCATGAATTATAAAAAAGCGGCTGTAGGACTTCTTCCATACGGAAGCGGAAATGATTTTCTCCGCAGTTTTGGTGTGCGTGAAGAATTCTGTGATGTGGAAGACCAGCTTCGCGGAAGTGTGAAAGAAATCGATATGATCAAGACCCAGAGAGGTTACGCTGCGGCAATCTGCTCTGCCGGTCTGGATGCGAAAGTGGCCTACGGAATTCCGAAATTCCGCCGCCTGCCCTTCTGTGGCGGCGAGATGGCCTACAAACTGAGTATTTTACAGGTTCTTATGGGCAAAAAAGCGACCCGTTTACATATCAATATTGATGGAAAAGAGTTTGAACGAAGCTGCATGCTTGCGGCAGTCTGCAACGGTCATGCCTACGGCGGCGGATTCCTCGCTGCACCGGAGTCCAAGCTGGACGATGGAATTTTAGATGTGATGGTAATAAAAGAGATATCTCTTTTGAAAATTGCCAAGGTCCTCCCAATCTATCAGGCCGGTAAACACTTCAAGAACGGTCAGGTTGTTCCGGAACTCCGCGATATTGTTGAATATTATCCTGCACGCTGCGTGCAGATCCGTCCGGTGGATTCCAATCAGGATATGATCGTCAACGTGGACGGCGAATGCGGTCCGGATAAGATCCTGACAGCAGAAATGGTACCGTTATCTGCGCGGATCATCCTGCCGAAAAAAGTAGCAGAAAGGCAATAAGGAAAAGCAAAAGTAAAAGCTGCTCTCCCGATATTTGGGGAGAACAGCTTTTTTATTATTTCGATACAAGACCTGTAAATTTCTTGATTCTTGGATTTTCACTGTTGAAGATCTCGTCCGGTGTACCCTTCTGAAGGATATAACCGCCATCCATGAACAGGATCTGGTCTGATACGCTCTTCGCAAAATTCATCTCGTGTGTTACGATCAGCATGGTCATTGTATGGGATGCAGCCAGTTTCTGGATAACTGCCAGTACCTCGCCTACCAGCTCCGGATCCAGAGAAGATGTCGGCTCATCGAAAAGCATAACCTTCGGATTTACCGCCATAGCGCGGGCGATGGATACACGCTGCTGCTGACCGCCGGACATATGAGCCGGATATGCATCTTTTTTGTCTGCAAGACCAACCATTGTAAGGAGTTCCATGGCTTTCTTTTCAGCCGCTTCTTTTGGCATCTTCTGCACCATGGTCATCGGCTCCATAACGTTCTGAAGCGCTGTCATGTTCTTGAACAGATTGTAGTTCTGGAATACCATGGATGTTTTGCAGCGAAGATCATGAACTTTCTTCTTATCTTCTTTTTTATCCACATCAACGGACACACCGTCAATCTCAATCACACCTGCAGTCGGTTTTTCCAGATAGTTGATACATCTGAGGATGGTGGATTTACCGGTACCGGACGGTCCGATAATGGAGATTACTTCACCTTCGTGAACATCAAGATCTACATGTTTTAAAACATCGAGAGATCCAAAACTCTTTTTCAGTCCTTTAATGCTGAGAACAACTTTATTCTTATCCATTAGTGGTCACCCTCCTTTACATACGGCTTGCTCATAACCTTCTCGAGCTGATGCTGGATCAGATCGATCACGAGAAGAATGATCCAGTATACGATCAGAAGTGCCACATAACCTTCCAGATAACGGTATGTAAGGTTTACTTCGTTCTTTGCTGCTGCTGTCATATCAAGCACACCTACGGTAAATGCCAGGGATGTGGACTTGAAAAGGTTTGCAAAAGAGTTTACCATGCCCGGGATCGCAACACGTGCTGCCTGCGGAACAACCACACGGTAAATGGTCTGCCACGGTGTAAGACCGATGGAAATACCGGCCTCGAACTGTCCTTTTTCGACGGACATGATCGCGCCACGGATATTCTCACCCATGTATGCAGCAAAGCTCACGGAAAGTACCATAACGGCTGCCCAGTAAGCCGGCATGCTTCGGATGGTCTGGGAGAACTGTGCGAAACCGTAATAGAATACGAACAGCTGCGCGATAAACGGTGTGGAACGGAAGAAGGACGTAAATACGATGGAAAACTGTTTCAGCACCGGGATATTATAATATCTGCTCGCTGCAAGTCCGAAACCAAGGATCACAGAAAAGATCAGGGAGATAAAGGACAGGGATAAGGTATTCCAAAATCCGTGTGAGATTATCTCGAACATTCTGAGAAAGTAGTTAAAGTCAAAGAGTGCCATATTTCCTCCTTATAGTACAAATGGACATACGGCAGGCATATGTTCACACATGCTGCCTGCCGCTGAAGCCTAAATAAAACGAATATTATGCCTTCGGATTTTCTTTGAAGTAGTCGATCGCCGGCTGTGTCTCCATAACGTCAAGACCGAACCACTCTGTGCAAAGCTCACCGTAGGAACCGTCTGCGATCATATCGCCAAGGATTGTGTCGATGAGTTCAAGCATTGCTGCACCACGGTCTGTACGTGCAAACGGATATGCGTTAACCTCTGTGTAGATCGGGTTCTCGATATCTACGCTCTTAAGTTTCAGTTCCGGTGTCTTTTCCATTGTGTACGGAAGTACAAGGTATGCCCATGCGATCGCATCTACACGACCAAGGTTTACTTCCTGAAGGTGTGCATGACCTTCGTAGATGTTCTTCTTAACTTTATTGTCCGGGTCACGCATAGCGATGAACTCGTTCATTGCGGAACCTTCGATAAG
>JAFSFU010000319.1 GCA_017435025.1 Lachnospiraceae bacterium
GCTCAATGAGATAATCTTTATGTACATAACCGCTCAAAGACTGGTCAACTTCGATTTTCACGAAATCGCCTTCTTCTCCGATCTCAATATACTCTGCATCCTGAGAGAGAAGTGTCAACGTCGCACTTTCTGTCGTCGGCTGCTCACGAAGTCGCAGTGTGGTTGTGTTGATTGTCACAAACACAGTACCGATCTCCTTCGCAATCTCTTCAGCCGCAGAACCGGTAATAAAGTACTGTGCTTTTACATAACCGGTAACTGTACCGGACTGAATCTGGTACCACTTGCCACCTTCGCCATCCACGGTCGCAAGGATCGTAGCGGCACAGTTATTATAGATCTTACCGACAATCGCACTGGATGTATTGGCTTCTGCACGCACATTTACATAATTGGTAACCCGAGAGATCGCCACATTGTTATATGCGGACTCAGATACCGCCACCACCGGTACACCGGTACGCGGACTTGTCTGTACAGGTGAAGCATAAGAAGTGATCGGTGCTGCCAAAACAGCCGTCATACATCCTGCTGCCAGTATTTTTACAAAATTCATTCGTATCATTCCCCTTTTTCTTACTGTTCGTTCAGGTATCGTTCCACACTGTTTACACAATTGGCGCCGTCTGCCACCGCCGTAATGATCTGTCGGAGATGCTTGGTTCTTGCATCACCGGCCACAAATACGCCTGGCATTGAAGTGATTCCGTCCTCGCCTGCAGCGATGTATCCACTCTCATCCATCTCGAGCATGCCCTGGAACGCCTCCGTATTTGGAATAATTCCCACGGCTACAAATACACCATCTACAGCCAGTTCTCTATTCTCACCGGTCTTATTATTAGAAAGACACAGAGAATCTACCTTGTCATCACCATTGATCGCATCAACGACGGTATCCCAGAGAATTTCCACGTTATCCAGAGCCATCAGCTTCTGCTGCAGACTCTTGGCACCGCGCAGCTCGTCCCTGCGGTGAATCAGATACACTTTTTCACAAATCCTTGCCAGGAAGATCGCATCCTCGATCGCAACATCTCCTCCGCCGATCACTGCAACTACTTTCTTCTTAAAGAAAGCACCATCACAGGTCGCACAGTAAGAAACGCCCATGCCGATCAATTCTTCCTCTCCCGGAATCCCCAGTTTTCTGTGCTGGGCACCGGTTGCAACAATGATCGATCTCGCCTGATAAATCCCATCTTCGCATACGATCGTCTTCAAGCCATCTTCCGCTTCTTCCAGGCAAAGTACTGTATCTTCGGCAAATGCAGCTCCCAGTGCATCTGCATGTTCCCGGAATTTCATTCCCAGATCGAAACCGCCGATTCCCGGAAGCCCCGCATAGTTATCCACTTCGTAAGTGGTGAGGACCTGACCGCCGCTGACCATCTCTTTTTCGATCACCAGCGTCTTTAACTCAGCCCTCTGTGCGTATATCGCAGCCCCCAGTCCCGCCGGACCGGAGCCCAAAATCACTAAATCGTAAATTGTTTCCATGATAACCCCTTTGCCGGCATCACACCGGAACAGTGAAAATATAATTCACCCGAATATAAAAGTGCATAAAAAAGCATTTTATATTTTTAGTATACCATAGGCATATGAAATATTACAAACAATTTCACAAATTTTATCTAGGCATTCTTGTGGCAATTTTTACCGTCGGAACTCTTTCTTGCAAAACCTGTCCAAAACGGGAATGTCAGTGGCCAGATACAACCGGCAAACGCCACCATCAGGAAATAACGAATTGCGTCTGCAATGTTATGTCCGCCGCACATGGCCATAAGAGGGGCTTTCATTCCGGCCTTAATTCCCAGCAATATCGCAAGACCCAATGCCAGTTTCAAGATCTGTGCCCACCAGACTGCCTTTACATCAAATCTGATCCAGCGGCTGTCTGCTTCATAGGTCAGCCATACGCCAAGGATGCACCCTAACATGGTGTACGCATTCTTCAATCCACTGGCCATATTGTGGGGATCGATATCCGCCGGGAAAGAATAACACTCAACGAACAGAACAAATAATACAGATCCCAGGGTCATAACCCCCATCAAAGTTCGCATATATTTCGGATCTTGCACGGCTTTTTGCATGACCGGGTAAATTACAAAGATCAAGATCAGAGCCACAATCACGGAAACGCCCACATCGGCAGGAGTATGCACGCCCAGATACATGCGAGAAAGAGGCACCAGAATACAGATCATCACACAAAGCACACGTAGCAATGCGCCCCGGTTCCAGTTCCATTTTGCCAATGCGCCAAAAATACCCACGGAGCTCTGGGTATGACCGCTCGGAAATGAGTATCCGGTCGCTTCCGCACGGGCGCTCTCCACGATGGTAAAGTCAGGGTCCTTCACCCATGGGCGCGGAATCCGGAACCACAGTTTCAGGAACTGATTGATAACTGTTCCACTGAGTCCCACTGTGAGGAGATAATATCCCTCCCATTTATTGATGCACCAGAAAATCAAAAGTCCGGCAATGATAAACAACGTTTCCTCTCCGAGATGCGTGATCAAGGAAAAAAACACATCGCCAACCGGTGTTCTTAATCCCTCCAAAAAATACAAAAATTCCATACAATCCCCCATTTATAAAAGCGCATGGATGATACGGCGTGCAGAGAATGTTTTGCATCTCAGCATCGTCTCCAGCACCGCCCGGTTATCATCACTGTTTTCGATCTGTCTTGCCAAAGCGTGACAAATATTTGCTCTATCTTCCAACGAAATCGGCTTTTCTTCCGCCGCATACAGTTCTTCGATCAGCATCGTGCACATGACTGCCATTTTTACTTTTGTCAAAACATCTTCATCATATAACGCTCCGAGAAAGAAGGAATAAATAAAGTAAGAAAATACACGTTCAAAATCCCAATGCACTTGCCCCTGCACATACCGCCGTTCCTGTTTCACCGGTATCCGTTTCATCATCTCCGGCCAGTCTTTGCAGATAACATCCATTTTCTCGAACTCACGCACGAAATCTGTCATCAGTGCATTCCGTTCCGCAGCCGTACCATGCCATTGCACGAAAAATCGGACTGTCGCTTCCGGTTTTCCATATCGTTTCAGAATCTGCTCAATGCCCGTCCAATCATGTTCCTGCAGTCTTCTCTGTATATCATGAGCCAATGCCAGGATAAATGCCATTCGATGATCAATCAACAACTCATGTTTTCGATTGATTTCCCAAATCAACTCTCGCACTTGCAGGAGCAGCCCCAGCAATTCCTCGTCGATTCCATCCATGTTTCCCTGCTTTTCCGGCAGATCTCTCACATAAAATCCATCTCCGTTTTCTTCCAGAACAAGGCGCGCAACCTCCGGACATGACAAAAGAAGTACCATTTCGTGAAGATTTCCGTAATCTTCCAGGTGGCGCGGATAGTGTGCACAAGTATGGCACAGGGAATCTTCACCCAATTCCCGGTATATCTCGCACAGTCCATTGCAATCCAAAAACGGGCAGGTCGCACCCTCGCTTAGGATGCGGCCGCCCTTCACATATCTTTCCAGTTTTTTTTCAAACTCCCGATTACGAATTTTCCCCTGTTTTCGCAGATTGCGATACCGTTTTTCACTGGCAGGATCTACTGCAATCTCCCAACCGGCGCAGCAAGTATCCGGGCATTCCCCAGCAATGCATCGAAATTTCTTATAATAATCCGGATAGCGGATCTGCATTATACCAACTCCCAAACATCTTCAATTTTATCTACAATATAAGTCGCACCGGCATTCTCAAGTTCTTCCCGGTCTCCATATCCGCAAAGCACGCCGATGGATTTCAGTCCATTCGCATTGGCGCCATGAATATCATGCTCTCTGTCACCGACCATAATGACCTGTTCCAGTTCCGGATTTCCGCAAAGCTCCAGCGCATAGGTGATCACATCTGCCTTTTTGTTGCGGCTTCCATCCATGGATGCTCCTGCAACATAGTCAAAATACTGATCAATATGGAAATGTTTCAAGATGATCTCTGCAAATTCCTGCGGTTTGGATGTGGCGAGTACCACTTTGCGTCCGGACTCTTTGATTTTCTTCAACAACCCTGCAGTTCCCTCAAAAATTTCATTTTCATAAATACCGGTCACCTTGAAATACTCACGATATGCCTCCACCGCTTTTAACGCATCTTCCTGTGAGAAGTTGTAGTACTTTCGGAAGGATTCCACCAGCGGCGGTCCGATAAACTTATAAAGTTCACTGCGTTCTGCCACCTCGATGTTCCATTTTTTCAACGCATACGCCACGGAATTGGTAATACCGATTCCCGGGTCAGTCAAAGTTCCGTCTAAATCAAAAAATATATACTGATACATGATTACCTCCAACAGTCATTATGTTTATTCTACTATAATATCAGATTTTATCATGATGCAAAAGAGGATAATCCCCAAAACGAGATTATCCCCTTTGACTTCTTGCATTTTCTAATTATGCGATTTGCTTGTTAATATCTGTTTCAACCAATACTTTTAGTTCCCGCTGACCAATCTCAAGTTTTTCAACACGTTCTTTTAATTCTGCCATATCCTGTTTCAGAACAGATACATCCTCCTTCAATTCCCGTATATCCGCCTTCATCTCCGCCATTGTCTCATTCATTTGCTTCAACTGTTCCATAATCATTCTGGTTTCTTCACTCATAATCCTTCTCCTCCCTGTTAACCTTTGATTTTTCCTAACAGCATAAGTATAGCACAATCGATTCTCAAACCTTAACAACCGCCAGTTGAATTATTGAATATATTGATACCAAAGCAGTCATAAGCATTTTCTGCTTAAATCCACCCGTAGAATTCCGGCCCTGTGAGCAGTCGAATTAAATTATTTCAAATCATGCCCGTAATTATTCGTTTATCCAAACCAACCAACAGCAGTACCTATACCACCACTTCATCTGTCGCCCGTAAATTATAGCCTTATTTACGGGTAATAATAATCATCACTTGTTATCGACTGCCATAGCCATTTTCCCTCTTACGGGCAATATTGAAAAAACCGGAAATACTACTGCTTGAACCCCCATTTTTCTACGGGTGTATCCGCAAACTATATAAAAGTGACTGCCTTCTGCTATAAATTATTATTCATACTCTGAAAATCTTTCTTCCTACAAGTTAAAACCTCACAAGCATCTGTCAAAAGGTTACCTAAATACAAATGATTTTAGCCTGCCGCTGTTATTGTCTCACAGTTGACAAATCCCCTCCCCCTTACTAAAATAAATTCAGAACAAAAGGTGCGATTCGGCACCAACACTTGTCAGAAGCAACTATGGAATATTACAAAGGAGCAATACCATGTTACAAGATCTTGATTTTGGTCACTTGGACAACCAGTATCACAAAGAAAACCCGAACGACAACGATATCGTCATCTGTGTACAGGGAAAAGGAATGCTGGTTCACCGCGAAAGCAACGATGAACTCTCTCTTCCGACCTGGGGACAGGTAAAAGAGTGGAATAAAGACTGGACTCACTGGCATAAAGATGCCGTTCAGTATATCTTTACCCTGCAGGATGTACACTACTTCCTCTGGATGGGTGAAGCAGGCGAACCGGGAAGCGATTATTATACATATGAACCGGCCATGTCTCTGCGCCAGAGAACTTCCAAGAATATCTGCTTTGCCATGATGACCGCATGGCATTTATACAACTGGTACCGCGTAAACCGTTACTGCGGCAACTGTGCAACACCGACGGTTCATGACGAGAAAGAACGTATGATGCGCTGTCCGAAGTGCGGCAACATGATCTTCCCGCGCATTGCTCCGGCTGCGATCATCGGCCTGACCAACGGAGACAAACTGATGCTCAGCACTTACGCAAACCGCAATTACAAGAGATATGGTCTCCTGGCCGGTTTCATCGAGATTGGTGAAACTGCTGAAGAAGCCGTTGCCCGCGAGGTTATGGAAGAAGTCGGTCTGAAGGTGAAAAACATCCGCTACTACAAGAGCCAGCCGTGGGGTATCGCAGGCAATCTCTCCATCGGTTATTTCTGTGATCTGGATGGTGAAGATCAGGTACATTTGGATGAAGACGAACTGGCTTCCGCCGAGTGGTTCGACCGCAGCGATCTTCCGGCAGAGGATGACGGAATCAGCCTGACAAGAGAAATGATCCGAATTTTCGGAGAAGGAAAAGAACCGAAATAAACATGATACAATAAAAGGCTATGTCCTGCATTTTTCACGCAGCAACATAGCCTTTTCATATTCGTTCTTTTAATCCAGTAAACCCTTTTTATAAAGCACTCTCGCTGCACCGATCGCAACCAGAGAGCCCACCGGAACCAGTACACCGACGGAACCGGATAAGGACGGCACCAGCAGGAACAATACAAGCATAAATACCAGTGGTGCAATGGAAATCTTCCAGTTCTTGCTGATGTATACTACCGCCAGACCACCGAACAGAGACGGCAGGATATTATCGAACGCCGGTTTCAGTACCGGACTGTTCAGCACCGGGGTAAGCGGTACCAAAAGAGCAACGCCCAAGGCAATGACGATGGTTGTCACGATAGAGGAAGTCGCAACTGCAATTGTCGAAAATACTTCTCCCTCTTCACTTCCCGGTTTTACTTTCGCATTCTCCATGGCATTTAATGCAGCAGGAACTTTTAGATTGGTCAGGTTGCCGGTTACAAATGCCAGATAAGAACCGGCTGTGCCAAGCATCGGTACGAAGGTCATAACCTCAATAAAACCGACGGTCCAGAAAATCGGAGCTACACCGAGGAGTCCTCCTAAAACTGCTTTCCATCCCGGCCATGCATCAAACAGGATACAAGTGAGGATCGGATATGCAAAGATTACTGCCAGCGCACTGAGAATCCAGATTCTTCCGTATAAATGGGTCTTTTCTTCATATGTCATCTTCATCACTCTAACCTCCAATCACCGGTGTGATTACAATTGCAAACAACATGGCCCCCAGCATACACAAAGGCATCGCATAAGTTTCCAGCCATTTCATATTGCACTTTTTGATCAGAATGCCGCAGATTCCCATAATTACAGCTGAACAAAGCAGTACAAAAATCGGGATCCAGCCTTTCAGTCCGCTTCGGATATCCGACGTTACCATACCGAGGAATGCAGAGATCATTCCAAGGAACATGGCATCCATCAGGATATCGCCCCATTTTCCGTCTTTGTTCTTAATCTTACCCAAACCGCCCTGGATTTTTTTAATGAACAGAGGAACCCAGATCAGTCCCGGAAAAATACCGAGCGTCATGACCCATGCGATCGCAGTATAGACCTTTGGATCCATAATCGTCTCTGACAAGGTCACGCCCATCGTCTGTGCCGTGGAAGTTGCTGCCGGAAGTTCGTAAGTGATCGCGCCAATAACACTAAGACGCAGCCACGGAAGCGGAAGTCCCAGAAATTTGGACAACGTAACGATTCCCAAAAGAATGGAAACTGCCGGAGCAATCGTAAAAATGCTGGTTGAAATCATCGTCCTTTTCATCTGCGCCGGATCGATTCCAATCTCGATACCATGGCGGTAAGATCGAATCAGAAAGAACAACGACTGTGCGATAACAAACAAGATTACGATTCCTGCCAAAATGAACAGGATACTGCTATTGGGACTAAAGTTCATATAATACCCCCTAAACATTTTTAATTCTGCTCATATGCCCGATTACTCGCAACCCTTCTCAATCTTCTTTTTCGTATCTTCCCGAATCTCTTCGCGCAGCTTTGTTAGATACTCAGAAAATGCCACTTTATCGTCCGCATAAGTCATATTCAGATCATATTCTCGCGGAATCCAGGTGGAAAGATCCGAAATATTGTGCTGGATTACCGCCTCAAGACCATCCATCGCTTTATATATCTTCGCTTCCAAAGTTTTTCTCTCTGCCATCTCCTGATAGAGTTCCTGCATTTCCTGTGCATACGGCTCCGGCAGCGACTTCACCCAATCATATAGAAGCTCTTCTTCTTTTTTCTCGTCTGCATCCGTTTTATTGAAGGATGGGATATCTCCTGTAAATGCCTCCCCCAGATCATGGATCAAACACATACGGATCACTTTATACATATCCGCTTCTGGAAACTGATCACGCACAAAGAATGCCAGAAGAGTCATCATCCAGCTGTGCTCCGCTACACTTTCATGTCTTCCATTTTTTGTATAACAATGGCGGGTCGCATCCTTCAGACGCTCTGCCACATCCATGATTTCCAATAACTTCCTCGGTTCCATATTGCCTCCTCCTGTGTTTCATTATTTTTCCATTATACCAAAAATCGTAAGATAAAAAAAGTCCCCGGCCAATATTGACCGGGGAAAAGAGATGATTTATCATTTATAAAACCAGACTCGGCGCGGTGTAAACTCTTGCTGCCAGCTCCTGATTCAACATATAGAGACTCTTCGGATCGGAACCAAATAACTCCATTTTTGTGATCAGATTGTTTGCGTTGGTCTCTTCCTCTCCCTGCTCTTTTACAAACCAGTCAAGGAACTGCATAGTGCGGAAATCCTTCACCTCATATGCCGCCGCATAGATATCATTGATCAGGGCAGTTACATACTCTTCATGCGCCAAACCGGCTTTTAAAACATCTAAATGGCTTTCGAAAACCTGATCCGGCTTTGCGATTGCCTCAAGTGTTACCATCTGGCTCTCATTCTGCAAGTAGGTATAAAAGAGCATCGCGTGGTCTCTTTCTTCCTGAGCCTGAATCTTATACCAGTTTGCGAATCCATCCAAACCGGCTCTTTCAAAATAGTTGGAGAAATCAAGGTACAGGTAAGCAGAGAAAAATTCTTTATTGATCTGCTGATTCAACAGTTCACGTACTTTCGCATTCATCATTCGTATGGACCTCCTGTTTTATCGAAATGAATTTTTATTACTACCTATGCTTCAGAAAACTGATCTTTTCCTACGAAGCAAAGCGGGCACTGAAAGTCTTCCGGAAGATCTTCAAACTTGGTTCCCGGTTCAATTCCGTGTTCCGGAGCACCTAACTCCTCATCATATTCCCATCCACAAACGTCACATACATATTTCTTCATATCATCTATCTCCTTTTTCTTAATATTGGGTGTTGTTTTTTCTATGGTCATAGTATGCCACATTTTCCCAGTTTTATCCGTGACTTACTCACAAAAAACCGTCCGATTCTCATTTCTGAAAACCGGATGGTCATTTTTATATTATAATATCAACTTACCTTACATTACAAGCATATAGGTTGCAAAAGCTGCCGCCCAGGCAACTGCACACTGCCAAACCACAACGCCGACAGCCCATTTGGAGCCCAACTCGCGTCGGATTGCTGCAATTGCCGCCACACATGGTGTATACAAAAGACTGAATACAAGCAGGGACGCTGCCGCCGCAGGTGTCATCATTCCTGCCACACTGCCTCCAAAGAGAACTTCCAGTGTGGAAACCACACTCTCTTTCGCCATGAAGCCGCTGATCAGCGCTACACAGATTCTCCAGTCACCAAGGCCGATCGGTGCAAGCAGCGGTGCAAGAAGACCGGAAACCATCGCCAGAATACTGTCTTCGGAGGAAGCCACCATGTTCATATGAAGATCAAAACTCTGTAAGAACCAGATTACGATCGTTGCCAGCAAGATTACCGAGAATGCGCGCTGCAGGAAATCTTTCGCCTTCTCCCACAACAGCTGACCAACATTTTTCGCACTTGGCAAACGATAATTCGGAAGCTCCATCACAAACGGAACCGCCTCGCCGCGGAATAAGATACCTTTATACAGGAACGCGATCAAAATTCCCACAAGAATTCCCAATACATAGAGCCCAGACATGATGAGACCACCGTTTTCCGGGAAAAATGCATCTACAAAGAATGCATAAATCGGAAGTTTTGCAGTACAGCTCATAAACGGAGTCAAAAGGATCGTCATCTTACGGTCACGTTCACTTGGAAGTGTTCTTGTGGACATAACTGCCGGTACCGTACAGCCAAAGCCAATCAGCATCGGTACAATGCTTCGTCCGGAAAGACCAATCTTACGAAGTAATTTATCCATCACAAACGCAACACGAGCGATGTAACCACTGTCTTCCAGCATGGACAGGAAGAAGAACAGGGTTACGATAATCGGAAGGAAGCTGATCACACTGCCAACACCTGCGAAAATACCGTCCACGATCAGTCCCTGCAAGGTTTCATTAACTCCGGCAGAAATCATCCAGTCTGCCACCAGTCCGGTAAATCCCTCCACCGCAATTTCCATGAGTCCCTGCAGCCATGCGCCGATGACATTGAACGTTAAGTAGAACACGCCAACCATGATCATAATAAATGCAGGAATCGCCGTGTACTTACCTGTCAGCAGCTGATCGATCTTGCGACTTCGGATATGCTCTTTGCTTTCCCTTGCCTTTACTACCGTCTGGTCACAAACCTTAAAGATGAAAGAAAAACGCATATCTGCAATCGCCGCGCTGCGATCCAGATTTCTCTCTTTCTCCATCTGAGTCACCATATGCTCCAGCATTTCAATCTCATTCTGATCCAGTTTCAATCCTTCCAGAACCAGCTCGTCGCCCTCAACCAGCTTGCTGGACGCAAAGTTGATCGGCAGGCCGGAGTCCTCCGCATGGTCCTGAATCAAGTGACGGATCGCATGGAGACATCGATGTACCGCACCTTTATGATCGTTTTCATCACAGTAATCCTGTCTCAGCGGTCGTTCCTGATAGTAAGCAACATGCACCGCATGTCGCACCAGC
>JAFSFU010000041.1 GCA_017435025.1 Lachnospiraceae bacterium
GTGAAAACTAAAATGACAGACATTTTAAATACAGGTGCTATGGCAGAAACAAAAGAATTTAACTTTACCTACTCCGCAAAGCAGCAGGAAGAAATCCAGAAAATACGAAGAAAGTATGAAGTTCCGCAGGAAGACAAGATGGAGCAGTTACGCCGGCTGGATGCAGGTGCAACAAAGAAAGCAACGGTTCGTTCTATAACTGTGGGCGTGCTTGGCGCACTGATCATGGGAGTCGGAATGAGCCTTGCCATGACAAACTTAAACGAGTTTTTGGGAATAACAAAACATATGGGAATGTTCGCAGGGATCGGAGTTGGAATTATCGGCATCATTCTTGCATGTAGTGCATATCCGATTTTTATAAAGACACTTGCGAAAGAGCGTGACCGTATCGCGCCTGAGATTTTGAGACTGTCCGATGAAATGTTAAAATAGAAGATCTGGAATAAATTCAGAGCCATGCATAGGAATATTGATGCATGGCTCTTTGTGTAAAACTGATATGTGAACTAGAAATTCTTGATTTTACCCTCTGCTTTTAACCAGCGCACCTCGTCGCGGATGGTTTCTTCATAGGAACGGGTTGTATAGCCGAGCTCTCTCTTCGCTTTACCGGAATCGAAGGTGTTGTTTCTGGCGAGGTTGTAGACGGAGAATGTTGTCATTAACGGCTCTTTTCCTGTTTTTAATGCTCTCTTTTCTAAAATAGAAGCAATGAAATTTGCAACCTTGATCGGAAGGAAGGATTTGATCGGTTTGCAGTTTGCCTCTTTTACAAGCATTTTTGAGAAGTCTTTAAATGAAACTTCTTCGTTTCCAAGGATATAACAATGTCCGATTTTTCCTTTGTCTGCAGCGGCGATAGTACCCGCGGCCAGATCACGCACATCACAAAGATTGAAGGAACCGTCGATTCCCATTGGCATTTCGCCGTTGATGATATCGATCACGGTTTTGGTCGTTTCGCCCACCGCATAATCATCCGGTCCAAGAATACCGCTCGGATGTACCACACATGCGCTCAGATTTTCCAGTTTCACCGCATCCAGTACGGCCTGAGTGGCGATTGCCTTGGAACGGCTGTAACATCCAAGGACCTGGTCCTCATCAAAATAATTCACTTCTTTGATCGGTCTTCCTTTTCTCACCTCCGGAATTGCACCTGTACTGCTGCAGTAAACAAGTTTCTTGCATTCCGGATGGGTCAGACAGCAGCGGATGATATTTTTCGTACCGCCTACATTTACATTCATCACATTTGGATTATAGTCCGGAGAAACCGTTACAATGCTGGCAATGTGGAGCACAATGCTTTCATAACCTTCCGGGACAGTGAAGAATTCCATCAGAGAGGACATATCGCAAACATCTCCTCTGCAGATCTCCACTTCTTCCGGAAGGAATTTTGCGGACTTATCTGTCGGTAAAACCAACGCTCTGACTTTGTCGCCGCGTTCTACCAACTGGCGGCAAATCGTACTTCCTAAAAATCCTGCTGCACCGGTTACTAAGTAAATTGTTTTGCTCATA
>JAFSFU010000320.1 GCA_017435025.1 Lachnospiraceae bacterium
ATCACTATAGAGGCTCTGGCATACAAGCTTGAGATAACTGAAAGATATTTGTATCGAATCGAAAATAAAGGCAAAAAACCAAGTTTCGAAGTATTATATAAAGCGATTCGTGAATTATCTATTTCACCGGATCTGATTTTCTACCCCGAGAAACCGACCAAAGATTCTGAAGTAGAAAATCTGCTCCGACAGCTCTCAGATTGCGATGAACGTTCCTTGGAAGTAATCAAAGCAACTGCAAAAGCCCTAATTGATACTGCACAGTAAAAGCAGCCGATGAGGTTGCTTTTTTTCATGTTTATAAACTATCATACATTGGGGAATAAACAGGGATGGAATCAGGGAATATTTAGAGATTTTTTCATTGTCATGGAAATAGTAACCAATTCCCCATACATTTTTAATATATGTGGTTTCCACATCGGATAGCTTTTTCCGAAGCCCTTTTATATGAGCTTTGACCACATCATCAACATTGTATATAGCTTCTTCTTCCCATACATAATTGTATAATTGTTCCCTACTAAAAACCTGCCCCGGATTGCTGGCAAGGCAGAATAATAAATCAAACTCTTTTTTTGTCAATTTCAATTCTTTTTCCTTTAGAAAAACTTGACGAGTCTGTGGATACATAATTAGACCATTTCCCATTATTAGTGTAAAAAAATGGTTCGACTTTGCATTTCTTTCCAGGCTGATTTTCATCAGTGCTCGCGCCTGAGCTAAACATTCTTCCATTGTATATGGGATCCCCATATATGCATGTGCTCCTGCCTGAAGAGTCTCTAATCTGTCAACATGATCTGCTGCTGTAGATAATATTAATATTGGTACAATCTTTAATTTATGTATTGCTTTCAAAAGCATGTGATCATCTTGCTGTGATATTTCTGAATCTAAAATAACGAGACACAGATTTTTTACGTCTAAAAAACCTATAGCCTCTTCTACATTAGATGCAATATATACAGTGGTCAGCTCAGAAGATAAGCGTGCTTTCATTCCATCTGCATCTAATTTATCTGAACTTATTATTAAGATTGATTTCTACAATTATTTCACCTCCTGTTGCTTTTGAATCAAAAATTTTTTTACATATATTTCACAATCTCTTTTCTTTTATGCTCGCTTTTTCGGTGCAGCAACTCAATCAGTCTACATTTATCTTCATCCAAAATTTCACCTGCAATATATCGGTCTAATTCATTGTATGTAATTCCCATTTCAGCCTCATCTGTCTGCCCGTCAAACAAAGCTGCGGAAGGGACTTTGTTTATAATATATTCCGGAGCTTTCAAGTAACGCAAAAACTCGTAAATCTCAGTTACCGTCAGATCAGCAATCGGATTAAAATCATGTGCTCCATCGCCCCACTTTGTAAAGTAACCTACATATGCTTCACTTCTGTTACCCGTCCCCGCTACCAATCTATTTTCGCTGGCTGCTATCGCATACAAAGTAATCATGCGAAGACGAGGAGCCATATTGGCAAGTGCAGCTTTATTTAGATTCACTGAGCTTTCCAAACTTTCAATTTCTGCCGCTTTCACAGCAGTAAGATCTACAACTCTTGTCTCAATTGCATATTGCTTTGCAATATTTTGGGCATCTTCCATATCCTCCCTATAATTTCGTTTTGTACTACACGGCATAATAATCCCAACTGTATCATTGCAGGCCGCTTTGCAAAGAATCCCTACTAATGCTGAATCCTTTCCTCCACTATTCCCGAAAACAATTCCCGATGCTTCGCTCTTCTTTAAAACATCCTTTATAAATTCTACTCGTTTTTGAAATTCTTTCTGATAATCACGCATTTTTCTCACCTTACCTTTTACTTTGAAAGTAACTTCACAAGTCTTTCTGCTGCTTCTTTTGTATCCTCCGGCGAACCGAAAGTTGAGAATCGGAAATAGCCTTCGCCACAAGCACCAAATCCCTCTCCCGGTGTTCCTACCACTTGAATCTCATGAAGCAGGTAATCAAAAAAATCCCAGCTTCCCATTCCATTCGGGCATTTCATCCAAATATATGGAGCATTCTTCCCACCACAATACCAGATTCCAAGTTTATCAAGAGCTTCCATCAGTACCTTCGCATTGTTTTTGTAAATCTGGATATTCTCATGAATCTGCATTTGTCCTTCTTCTGTAAAAACTGCTGCTCCACCCTTCTGAATGATGTAGGATACTCCATTTGTCTTGGTTGTACGGTTACGCACCCACATTTCATTTAAGTTCATTCCATTTCTGTTCAGCGCCTTTGGAATGACCGTATACCCCAGTCTGGTTCCTGTAAATCCGGCAGTTTTAGACAAAGAGCAGATTTCAATTGCACAGGTTTTTGCCCCATCCAGTTCGTAAATACTGTGCGGAAGTGTCTCGTCTTCAATAAATGCCTCATAGGCTGCGTCAAAAAGAATGATGGAATCATTTTCATTAGCAAAATCTACCCATGCTTGAAGCTGATTGCGAGAAAATACTGCTCCTGTAGGGTTATTGGGAGAACAAATGTATAGCAGATCAGCCTTTATTCCTTCGTTCGGTTCAGGTAGAAAACCATTTTCTTCCCCAGATGCCAGATGCACAATCTTACGGCCCGCCATAACATTTGCATCCACATAGGCAGGATATGCCGGTTCAATGACCAGAGCAGAACCGGAACGGTCAAACAAATCCAAAATATCTCCCAATTCATCACTGGCTCCACTCGACACAAACACTTCATCCGAAGATAACAAAACTCCCTTGTTCTTATAATGCTTTGCAATCGTTTCTCTCAAAAACGGTGCTCCACATTCCGGCATATAACCATGAAAACTGTCTTTCGAAGCCTGGTCGTCTACAGCCTCATGCAATGCCTGAATAACGGCATCACAAAGCGGTAATGAAACATCTCCAATCCCCATTTTTAAAAGCTTTGTGCCTTTTTGTTCTTCTGCATATACCTTTATTTTTTGTGCAATATTATAAAATAGATAAGAATCTTTTAATTCGCTATAATGCATGTTCGGTCTGATCATGTTATTCTCCTTTCATTCTGCATCTATCGTTGACACTCCAATGGTCACTTCCTCCAAAACATCCAAAAGTACCTTTACCGTATCCAGAGAAGTGAGCATTGTGATATTATTCTGAGTTGCTGCACTTCGAATCGCAGCCCCATCTTCATAATGAACACCGGAAAGAATCGCACGGGTATTGATCACATAACTGACATATCCGGCGCGAATTGCATCCAGTATTTCGCTGCTTCCTTCCGACGGTTTCCCCAGTATACGGGTACGTATTCCATGCCGTTTCAAATGCTCTCCTGTAAGAGATGTTGCTTCTATATTAAAGCCCATATCATAAAAGCGTCTGACGAGCGGAAGGGCTTCATCTTTATCCTCATCTGCCAGTGTCACGATGACGGTTCCATAATTCTGTACACGAATACCGGAAGCAATCATGGCTTTATACATTGCCCTGTGAAGCTTTTTATCATATCCGATCGCTTCCCCTGTAGATTTCATCTCCGGTGACAGGTACGCATCCATGCCATTTAATTTTGCAAAAGAGAATGCCGGTACTTTCACATACCATCTTTCCTTCTCTTTTGGATAGATATTCTCAATTCCCTGTTCTTTCAGACTTTTTCCAAGAATGACCTTCGTTGCAATATCAGCCAACGGATATCCGGTTGCTTTTGATAAAAATGGGACTGTTCTGGAAGAACGGGGATTTACTTCGATGATAAATACCTGTTCTTCTTTATCCACGATAAACTGAATATTAAACAATCCTATGATACCTATGCCTAACCCCAGCTTTTTCGCATAATCCAGAATGGTTTCTTTGACCCTCTCTGAAATGCTGAATGTCGGATATACACTGATAGAATCACCGGAATGAACTCCTGTCCTTTCTACCAACTCCATGATTCCCGGAACAAATACGTCCTTACCGTCACAGATCGCATCAATTTCCACTTCTTTACCGCAGATATATTTGTCAACCAGAACTGGTTTGTCTTCATCTATTTCAACCGCTGTTTTTAGATAGTGCCGCAGATGTTCCTCCTTTGCCACAATCTGCATAGCTCTTCCACCCAGCACAAAGCTTGGGCGAACCAGCACCGGATAACCAATCTCTTCTGCTGCTTTCACGCCGTCTTCAATATTGGTTACTGCCTGTCCTTTCGGTTGTGGAATAGAAAGTTCTGATAGCAGTTTTTCA
>JAFSFU010000042.1 GCA_017435025.1 Lachnospiraceae bacterium
CTCTCGATACATTCTTTCTTATAAGTACCTGCTACCGGATGCTGGAAACGTGTCGGGTTTGTGGAGTTACCTGTGATGGAAACATCTACGCCCTCTTTCCACATGATAGCAACACCTTCTGTTACATCGTTAGCGCCGTAGCAGTTAACTTTGGAACGAAGACCGTCGGAGTAGGATTTTCTGAAGATTTCTTTTACTTCACCTGTGTAGTAGTCCATCTCTGTCTCAACGTATGTGAAACCGTTGATTCTGGAGATGATCTGAGCTGCGTCTTTACCAAGACCGTTCAGGATAACGCGAAGCGGGTTCTTACGAACTTTGTTAGCCTTCTCTGCAATACCGATCGCACCTTCAGCTGCTGCGAAGGACTCGTGACCTGCTAAGAATGCGAAGCACTCTGTCTCTTCTTCAAGGAGCATCTTACCAAGGTTACCATGGCCAAGACCTACTTTACGCTGGTCAGCTACGGAACCCGGGATACAGAAGGACTGAAGACCTTCACCGATTGCTGCTGCTGCGTCAGCTGCTTTTCTGCAGTCTTTCTTGATCGCAATTGCTGCACCTACTGTGTAAGCCCATTTTGCGTTCTCGAAGCAGATCGGCTGAATCTTCTCAACCATATGATATACATCTAAGCCGGCATCTTTTGTGATCTTTTCAGCTTCTTCGATAGAAGCGATGCCATAGCTGTTTAATACTTCATTAATCTGTTTAATACGTCTCTCGTAAGACTCAAATAATGCCATTTCTTTGTTCCTCCTTATTCGTGACGCGGGTCAATGATCTTAACTGCATCTGCTACGCGGCCGTACTGACCTTTTGCCTTTTCCCATGCTGTGTTCGGGTCATCACCTTTTTTGATGAAGTCTGTCATCTTGCCAAGGCTTACGAACTGGTAACCAATGATCTGGTCTTCAGCGTCAAGAGCGATACCTGTTACATAACCTTCTGCCATTTCAAGGTAACGCGGACCTTTCTTTAATGTACCGTACATTGTACCAACCTGGGAACGAAGACCCTTACCAAGGTCCTCAAGACCTGCACCGATCGGAAGACCTTCCTCGGAGAACGCACTCTGTGTTCTGCCGTATACGATCTGAAGGAACAGTTCTCTCATAGCTGTATTGATAGCATCACATACAAGGTCTGTGTTCAGAGCCTCAAGAAGAGTTCTGCCCGGGAGGATCTCAGAAGCCATAGCTGCGGAGTGAGTCATACCGGAACAACCGATTGTCTCAACCAGTGCCTCCTGAATGATACCCTCTTTCACGTTTAATGTCAGCTTACATGCACCCTGCTGCGGAGCACACCAGCCGATACCGTGTGTTAAACCGGAGATATCAGCAATCTGTTTTGCCTTTACCCATTTTGCTTCTTCCGGAATCGGAGCTGCACCATGGTTAACGCCCTGAGCAACCGGACACATCTTTTCTACTTCATGTGAATAAATCATGTTTAAAACTCCTTTCAGTTTATGTAGGATTCTCAAAGTATCGTTAAAAAAATCACATCATACTCTTCTACATTTTCTCACAAATTACGAATTTAGTCCATACCTTTTTTCTAGTTTTTTTGCTGTTCCATTGCTTTTTGTTTTAATTCTTTTAAAATACCAACTACAATAATCGCCGCAATGATGCTGGTGAGCACATCGGATGTTGGCTGGGACAGCTGAAGACCTCGGATTCCCATGATTCCCGGCAAAATCAGAAGCGGAGGAATCAGGCAGATTCCCTGACGGCCGGATGCCACGATGGATGCGCGGAAACCGTAACCGATGGACTGGGTCAGCATATTTGCCATAATGATCCATGCCTGCAGCGGCATCGTCATGCACTGGAAACGAAGTGCCCATGTACCGATCGCAATCACATCAAGGTCATCCTTGCGGAACAGAGTCATGATCTGTTCCGCACCGATGAAACTGATGACACCCAAGGTAGTCAAAAGAATTACCGCAACTTTCAGACAGAACCAGAAAGACTCCAGTACGCGATCAAAACGTTTTGCGCCGAAATTGAAACCGCATACCGGCTGGAATCCCTGTCCGGATCCGATCAGTGCAGAGTTCACGAACATCATATAACGGCCAACGATGGACATAGCTGCGATTGCGGCGTCGCCGAACGGATTGGCAGCAAGATTGAGCACGATCGTACCCACACTGGCAAGTCCCTGACGACACAGAGACGGCACGCCAGCATGAAGAATTGGTCCATACATCTTAAAGTTTGGAGTAAACTTACTGAGACGGATGCGGATACATCCTTCTCTTGTAGCTGTCTGGAACAATAAAATACCAAAGCTGATGCACTGACTCAGTGCTGTCGCCATTGCTGCACCGGTAATTCCCAGATTCAATCCAAAAATAAAGATTGGATCCAGAATCATATTGAGGATACCGCCGGTGGTAATACCGATCATAGCATAAAAAGCATATCCCTGCGCTCTCAGCAAATTGTTCAGTACAAAAGATCCCATCATAATTGGGGCCGCCATCAGAATATAGCGGGCATAATCTTTTGCATACGGTGCGATTGTCTCAGTCGCTCCGAGAAAACGCACAAGCGGATCTAACAATGCAAGTCCACTCACTGCCAGCAAAGTTCCCACAATCAAAGCTGTAATAAAACCGGTCGCTGCAATGCGTTCCGCTCTCTCATCATCCCTGCTTCCAAGTGTACGGGAAATGCAGTTTCCGCTTCCCATACCAAGAGTAAAGCCAAGGGCCTGGATCATTGCCATCACAGAAAATACGATACCGACCGCGGCAGATGCACTGGTACCAATCTGGCTTACAAAGAATGTATCTGCCATATTGTAAATGGATGTGACCAGCATACTGATGATCGTCGGCACCGCCAGCTTCGGGATCAGTTTTGAAACCGGCGTCTCGATCATCATGGTATAACGCTCTTCACGTGTCATAGCCTGTTTCATTTGTTATTTCTCCTTTAAATCGAAAGAACTGCCGCAGGATTTTCACCTGCGGCAGCCAACATATTTTTAAGATTTTTCTATCTTATTTGTTGCTTAAGTACTCGTGGATACCCTTTGCACCTGCTTTACCAGCTTCCATAGCAAGGATAACTGTAGCAGCACCTGTAACAGCATCACCACCAGCGAATACGCCCGGTCTGGATGTCTGACCTGTAGCTTCTTCTGCTACGATACATTTGTGCTTGTTGATCTCCAGACCTTCTGTTGTGGAGGAGATTAACGGGTTCGGGGATGTACCAAGGGACATGATAACTGCATCACAGTCGATTGTGTACTCGGAACCAGCAACTTCTACCGGACGTCTTCTACCGGATGCATCCGGCTCACCGAGTTCCATCTTAATAACTGTCATACCCTTTACCCAACCCTTTTCATCAACAAGGATTTCAACCGGGTTTGTAAGAAGGTCAAAGATGATACCTTCTTCTTTTGCGTGATGAACTTCTTCCACACGTGCCGGAAGTTCAGCTTCACTTCTTCTGTATACGATATGAACCTCTGCGCCGAGACGAAGAGCTGTTCTTGCAGCGTCCATAGCAACGTTACCGCCGCCTACTACAACAACTTTCTGGCTCTTTGCGATCGGTGTATCATAATCGTCACGGAACGCTTTCATCAGGTTGCTTCTTGTCAGGTAC
>JAFSFU010000043.1 GCA_017435025.1 Lachnospiraceae bacterium
TAGCTAAGCTCGATCTTTACAGCTTTTGCCGGCTTGAAATCGTTTGCAAGGTCATAGATATTGTGGGCTGTGGAATCGTTCAGAACACGGCCTTCTAATGTGTAAGTACGGATAAAGCGTTTGTTGTCAACGCTGGACCAGTGCTCAACATCCCATGTAAGGTAACCCATATCATCAGTCTCCTTCTCAGCCAGATATAAATCAACCTGTCTGCCGTCCTGCATGATCTTGATCAGAGCCTTCTCGTCAGCAACTTCAAGTTCTACTTTCTTTACGGAATCATATACTTTCATTGTTATCCCCTCCTGGTTATATTAAAATTACCCAATTAGATTTTTCCAAATCTCTATCTTTCATTATACCGCCTGTCAGCAAAAAACGCAACGGGCGATTATGGTCAACCGCTATTTTTCTGCACGGCGTTTCGCACGCTCCGCATTTCTCACGGCCCGTTCCGCACGCTCGATCTTCTTGATCTCTGCCCAGCGCTCCGAACCGGTCAATCCCTCCGGCAGTTCCGGACCGCCAAACACATTGGGATGACGTTTCACCATCTTCCAGCATATATCATCAATCACATCATCAATCGTAAAATGACCGGACTCTTTTTCGATCTCCGCATGGATCATGATCTGATACAGAAGGTCCCCCAGTTCCTCACAGAGATTATCCGGATCTTTCTTATCGATGGCCTCAAGAACTTCCGCGGTCTCCTCCACCAGGTATTTCTTCATGGATTCATGGGTCTGCACACTGTCCCACGGACAGCCGTCCTTTGCCCGCAGTCTCGTCATGATTTCCTTTAAATCGTCTAATGTATACATGTTTGTCACCTCTGCCGTACTTCTTCCGTCATTATATCATGTCCAAAAGTATCTATGTGAAAAAAATTCTTTCCCAGATACTCAAAACGTCCAAAAAACAAGAAACATGACTTTCCGGTATCCGGTATTGCCATTTTTCGTTATAGAGACTCCATGCTTCGCATAACATCAAAAATAACCCGGAGTACCAATCAGTACTCCGGGCCATATCAAAGTGCTTTCACGCTTTTCTAATTATATTTAACATTCAAGACTAAAAGCCCCAAATTTTTACACTCCGATTAGATCATATCTGCCATCTGCGGGATACCAAGTGTAAGTGCCGGAATGTAAGTAACAAGCATAAGACCTACAAGGATTGCTACGTAGTACATAAGCATGTACGGCATTACCTTACCAAGAGTTGTCTTACCAACCTTGATACCTACGAACAGAGTGTTACCAACCGGCGGTGTGATGTTACCGATACACAGGTTGTAAACAAGGATAAGACCGAACTGAACCGGATGCATACCAAAAGTCTTAACGATCGGTAAGAATAATGGTGTGAAGATCAGGATAGCCGGAGTTACGTCCATGAATGTACCGGAGATCAGAAGGATCACGTTCATAATAAGAAGGATTACGATCTGATTGTCTGTGATTCCAAGGAGAGCTGCAGATACAGCCTGCGGAACCTGTGTGAACGCCATAACCCAACCGAGGATATTGGAAACACCGATCAGGAATACAACGATACCGGACATCTTTGCACTGTCAACAACGATGTTCCAGAAAGATTTTACTGTAATATTCTTATAAAGAATACCAAGAATAAGAGCATAAGCTACTGCAATCGCAGAACCCTCTGTCGCTGTGAAGATACCTGCGATGATACCGCCGATAACTACGATGATCAGAGACAGGGACGGAAGAGCTGCAAGTGTGCACTTACCAAGGTTGCCCCAGTTGAATTTGCCAGGTGTACCTTTATAACCTTTTTTCTTAGCAATAATGATAGCAACGATTGCACACATTACTGCCCAAAGGATACCCGGAACATAACCTGCCGCAAACAGAGCTGCTACGGATGTACCGCCTGCTGCCAGGGAGTATGTGATAAGAGCATTGGACGGCGGGATCAGAAGACCGGACGGAGCGGATGCTGCGTTTGTTGCAGCACTGATAGCCGGATCATAACCAGCTTCCTCTTCACCTTCACGAACCATACTGCCGACAGCTGCTGCAGCCGCGGAAGCAGAACCGGAAATCGCACCGAACAGTGCATTTGCGCCTACGTTTGTAAGAAGAAGTGCACCCGGGCACTTGCCAAGGATCGCCATAACGAAGTCTACGAGACGTTTCGCAATACCACCCTGGTTCATAAGGTTACCAGCTAAAATGAAGAACGGAATCGCAGTTAAGGAGAATTTACTCATACCTACGAAAGTTCTCTGAGCTGCTGTTAATACGGCTACATCAAGCGGCATAACCTGCACGATTGCTGCAAGAGAGGAGATACCAATCGCATAGGAAATCGGTACACCAAGAACCAGCAGAGCCACTAAAACACCTAAAATAATCGCTAATGCTTGCATTGCCATGATTCAATATCCCCCTTCCTATTCTGTCGGTTCCAGATTGATTGTTCCATTCATGATCTCAATGATGTTGATCACAGAATAGATCACATTCAGCACACCACTGATCGGCATAACTGTATAGAAGAGACCCATAGCTACGCCGAGGGAAGCGGTTGTCTGTCCCATAGCAAGGATTGTAATCTTGGTACCACCATAGATCAGAATTGCTGCTGCGAAAACTGCTGCAATTACTTCTGCAAGGATGCAGAGTGCTTTTCTAACGCTCGGGCTGGATTTCTCAACAAGGAGCGGAATATTCATATGGCCACGTTCACCTACTACAAGAGATGCACCAAGTAACGCCATCCATGCGAATAAGTAAGTTACCAATTCTTCCGTCCAAGTAGCTGCGTCACCCATGACGTAACGGGTAAATACCTGCCAGCAGGTCAGTACTACCATAGCGATGAAGCTAACGCCAGCCAGCACTTTTAAAATATTGTCTAAAATTTTTCTAATCTGACTCATAACTTCCTCCTATTTATTCTGCTGCGGATGAAAACTGTGCATTGTACTCCTGGATCAGGTCATATGTACCCTGGATTGCCGGAAGATCTGCCAGTACGGACTCATGAAGCGGCATAACTGCTTCCTGGAACGGTTTTGTATCCGGATAGTAGAAATTCACGCCCTGATTCTCAGTTGCATTTTTAATGGAATCTTCCACACCAAGAACCCAAGCCTCACGCTGTGCCTGATTCAGAACCTTGAAACCTTCTTCGAAGATTGCGCGCTCCTCGGCCGGAAGTCCCTCAAGGAATGCGTTGTTACCGATCAGAAGGTCCGGGATCATCTGATGCATATCATAGGAGTAGTGTTTACAGATATCACCGTGTCCATTGTCACGAAGTGCAAGCTCGTTGTTCTCAGCACCGTCGATGATACCAGTCTGAAGACCTGTATATACCTCACCGAAGGACATCGGAGTTGCTTTACCGCCAAGCAGTTCCATCATTGCTACGTTAGTCGGAGACTGCTGTACACGGATCTTAAGACCTTTCAGGTCGGCCGGGCTGTTGATCGGCTTATCAATTGTATAGAAGTTACGAGTACCTGCATCCAGCCATGTAACGGAAGTGAAACCAGATGCCTTCGTTGCATCGAAGATCGGATCCACAACAGCCGGATCGTCCATTGCTGCGTGATATGCTTCCTGGCTTCCAAAAAGATACGGAAGGTTGAAGATACTGTAGTTCTTACTGAATGTCTCGAGAAGAGAGTTACTTGCGATACAGAAGTCGATCGCACCTGTCTGGGTCAGCTGTACCATATCAGCCTGGGAACCAAGCAGCTCACTCGGGTAAACCTCTACCACATACTTATCACCAAGTTCTGCGTGGATGTAATCCTGGAATGCAGTTAAACCGATGTGGGACGGATGGTTTGTGGACTGGTTGTGTCCAATTCTGATAATTCTCTGTTCCTGACCGCCCGCACATCCTGTCAGTGACATACATGCCACTGCAGCCAGGCAGGTCAGAGCCAACACTTTTTTCAGCTGTTTTTTCATGTTGAACCTCCTTATTACTTAAATATCCCCATTTGTCCTAAGTGGACATCAAAATTATTGTAGCACGATTCTCCTCATCCGTAAACAAAAAATAACATGTTAGTTATCAAAAAAACCTATAAATTGCGACCAAAATATACAAAAAAGGACAATCCCTGCGGACTGTCCCAAATCGTCTTCCAGATATTGCAATACCTATCTCAACTCTCCATCTGTCTTCCCAGAAATCCGGCCGCAGTGGTCGCCAGACGCATCTCTCCGTCTCCGAATTTTACCCGCGGCTCTCTGGTCATGAGAATGACCGCGCCGATGGCGTCGCCCTCACAAATGATCGGCACGATTACTTGGGCTGTCACGCCTTCGATGTCCTCTGCTGCGATTGCAATATAGGTCCTATCATCTTTTCCGGCCAACACCGATGTCCGCTCCTGGATCGCCTGCTCCAGCTGTTTGCTGATCGGCTTCTGAAACAGATCTTTCTTTGCGCCTCCGGCCGCCGCAATTACCTGATCCCGGTCTGTAATACAAACCATGAGTCCTGTGGACTGGGCCATGGCATCAGCATACTGTCCGGCAAACGCATTCAACTCCATCATCGGAGAATATTTTTTCAAAATGATCTCACCTTCGCGGTCTGTAAAGATCTCTAACGGCGTTCCCTCGCGCAGGCGAAGGGTGCGCCGGATCTCCTTCGGGATCACCACACGCCCAAGATCATCGATTCTTCTCACAATTCCTGTAGCTTTCATATAAAAATTCCTCCATTTACTGTACTAACCGTTTCTGGGTCTAGTATCTGTAAATGGAGGATTTTTATTCAAATACCTTTTAGAAGTTGTTCACCACTTTTACGATCATGTCACCGCTGCCGACATTATAACCGCTGCATGCGTAAACTGCGTTGAGCGCTTTTGTCGTGATGATGATCAGCGGCAGTTTTTCGAAGTCTACATACATTCTTCTGCCCAGTGTCTCCACATTCGGCACAAAGCTGTCGTAGTAAACCTTGATCTTCGGGAATGTCTCAAGAACCTTCTGAACCTTCGCATTCTCAAGCGCCTCTTTGCTCTTTACCATGAATACAATATCCGCAGACAGTTCGCCGAAGTCGCCCGCCTGATCCAGCATCTCATTTAAGATGTGCTCCGTCGGTTCCTTACCCTGTTCCAGCCACATGAGAACAGCTTTATTCTTTGTAATCTCGCTACCGAGAACCACATTTCCGTCCTCATCGTACACTTTAAATTCGTCCAGAGTCAGGTTGTCCAGCATCTCTGCCAGGTTTGCCTGATATTTTTCCAGCTTCAGAACCTTTGTCTCGCCTTCACGGAGGACGAAGTGATATTTATTAGCAAAAATATTGCCGTTAGGCAGCCGGTTGTCGGTGATCACGCGGTACTGACCGCCGGTCACAGAAATCTTAAGCTGGTTGCCGTCCCACTTTTCATTCTCCAGATCCAATGTCTGGTATTCGCCATTCACAAGCTGACCGATGGAGAAATCCGGCAGGTAAAGGAAGGTCTCGTCATCCTCTTTTTCAAAGATGATCGTACAGTCACCCTTCACCAGCACTTCCACCGGAATGAACTGGCCATCCTTGTAATACTCTGCCAGCTGGTTCACCGGATTCATTCGGGATACGATACCCAGTGCACGACAAATATTTACATATAAGATCTTCTTGGACAGCGGACTTGCATTCTTCACAGTCAAAGCGCCCACCGGACTTGTCGTGATCTGACCATACTCAATATCCGGATCAAAACCGATATTCTCGCAGATATACGTCCATACTTCCTGAGGATTGCTGCGGAACACTGCCTTCTGCTCCTCCGTGAAATAATCGAGGATAAACTGGCGATTCTTTGTCAGCGGTTCAAAGTAAACACGCGGACAGACAATATACTGATAGAACATGTCCTCGTCCTCGCAGGAATATTCCTTTGTCAGTGTAAGAGCCTCTTTCAGAATCTCGATGTCCACATCTCTTCGGTCTTTTCTGGATAGTGTGAGCAGCAGTTTTTCCTTTTCGCGGGCAGTAAACGCCTCATCTTCCAGGAACGCGATCAGATTAGTCACATGGCTTCTGCTCTCGTAAAGAAGGTCATAGATTTCCTGGCTGTAACCGTATTTCTCAACCACAGCCTTCGCCTTATCTGCATCGAACATATCCGTCACTCTCTGTTCGCGCATGGCATTGGCTGCAGCTGTTTTTTTCATGCAAATTTCTTTCTGCTCTTCTGTCGGTCTTGCTCCGTTCACAATCTGATCTTTCGGAGCCACGGACACGAACTGCTCCCACTGGTCATAAACCACCGGTTCGATCTTAAGGATCATTTCCACTGTATCCACATCCGGGGTGAAGATCATCTTTTCATTGTAAATGCCATCTTTCTTTACATGAATATTCATGCTGCCGAGACCGCATGTCAAAGCCGCCTCGCCATTCTCATCAGTCTCCAGAACTGCCACATGGAAAATGTGGGAATAGTTCAGGACACCAAAACCGACCTGTGCGCCCGGCACAGGATTGCCGTTTTCATCCTTTACAACTACGGTCAGTTTTTTGGTCACCGCATACAATTTGGAGTTATTGACAAAATTCACCATGCCGCCCTTGGAGATAAATTCCTCTCCCTGCGGTTCGCCGAAGCAGCGGCTGTGAACCAGCATTGCACGGCTGGATGCGTTGGTGAACCAGCCCTTGTTGAGAACTTCCTCCGGTTCGCATGCACCGAGGAAATACCAGTTGCCGTCACAGTAAACCTCCACCCACGCATGGTTGTCATCGCAGTGAGACCATTTCGGAGCATATATCTGTCTTGCCGGAATACCCATGGCACGGTATGCGTTAACACCAAAGTTCGACTCTTCACCACAACGGCCGTATGCGGAGTAATAAGCTCCGAGTGCAGAAATGGTACGGATATCTGTCAGCTGGTACATCACGTTCTCTGTATTCCAGTAGTTGATCTCAATGATCGCGTCATGCATGGACATATGATTCACGCGGTCTGCCAGCTGCTCATAAAACAGTTTTCTGCAGTCGCAAAGCTCCTCCTCATTGACACGAAGATGGAGGACATAGTTTAAGAAAATCCCCTCCGGCACATCTTTCGCAAACGGGGAGTTTGCACGGAGGAATACGCCGTGCTCCGCACATGCCCTAAACATCTCAAAATCATAATTTGCCATATCACTGAGCGGGCTGTTGGCGTAGATCCACTGAATCGCAAAGATCACGTCTTCAGAAACCGTTTTTCCCGCCTCAGCCAGGCACGCAAGAATCTCCTGCTTTTTCACCGCTCCGGCCTTCTCGAGCAGCGCATCAAATTTTACCCGGGTCGCTTCCACAACCTGTTTTGTAAACATCATAGCTTTCGCCTCCTATTTAGAAAAGGCAAGTCCAATTTTCATGAACTTGCCTTTTGATTCATCTTATTTGAAAGAATGAACAACTTCCGCACACTCTCTGAATTCCTGCTCATCAGTCATCCAGATATCATATTCGGACAGGGACGGTAAGCCCATGGACACGCTTTCTTTTCTATATTTCATACCGGAATCAACCCAGCCCACACGACCGGTTGTATGGAACACTTTGATGCCTGTGTAGTCATGAAGCTCCTGAATGTTCCACTTCTTTACGCCGCAGCCTGCCATAATGTCAATTCTGCCTGCCGCTTTCTCGTAAACTTCCTTCAGACAATCTTTACCTTTGACAACATCGCTCTGCTGACCGGATGTGAGGATTGTCTTGCAGCCCAGTTCGATCGCTTTTTCAAGAGTATCGATCGGATCACGGGTCATATCAAATGCACGGTGAAGAGTTACATCCATATCGCCTGCGCAGTCCATCAGTCTCTTCATTGCTGCCATATCCAGGTCACCTTCCGGTGTGAGGCATCCGATAACAACGCCGTTCGCGCCTAATTCCTTGAAGATCTTGATCTCTTCACACATCAGTTCCATCTCATCTTCTGTATAGAGGAAATCACCAAAACGCGGGCGGATGATAACATTGATCTTAACGTCCGGACAAGCCGCCTTTGCCTGCTTGAAAACGATCGGGGACGGTGTAACGCCGCCAATGGCAAGATGACCACAAAGCTCTAATCGGTCTGCACCTGCTTTTGTCGCATTGATACAGGACTGAAGGTTTCCAACACAAGCTTCAATTAATGGTTTGTTCATGTCTGAATCTCCTTATTCTAAAAATACATATGTAATGATTGATAGTAACATTTTCTCTTCCTATATCCAATTCTACCACGATGTTATTAATTAAACAATCCTATTTTCCATACATTTCCCCTTATTTTACTTTCACACTTCAAACCAATAAAGTTGTTGCCATTTTTTAACACATATGATATAGTAAATCCATATATCTAAAAACGCAGATGGGAGATTACGACACAAATGGTAAAGAGATGGAAAGTTCTCTTTCCTGCCCCGACCGGGCCGGAACCGAGACGCGCTTATGTTTATTTGCCGAATTCCTACTATGATAATCCCGATAAGCGTTATCCCGTTTTATACATGTTTGACGGGCATAATGTTTTCTTTGACAGAGACGCCACCTACGGCAAGAGCTGGGGTATGAAAGACTATATGGATTTCACCGACACCGAGATGATCATTGCCGCTGTGGAGTGCAACCACAATCCAGAAAACGGCCGTCTGATGGAATACGCTCCGTTTTCCTACGACGACCCGATCGCCGGACCGGTTCCGGGATACGGAAAAGCCACAATGGACTGGTATGTGCATGTCTTTAAAAAGGAAGTAGACCGACGTTTCCGCACCCTCCGCGACCGCCAGCACACCTTTATCGCCGGCAGTTCCATGGGCGGACTTATGAGCCTCTATGCGATTACGGAGTATAACCAGTACTTCTCCGGTGCCGCAGCTCTTTCCCCGTCGATCTGGACGCATCCGGACAATATCGAAAATCTGATCCGCGGTGCAAAAATTCGTCCGAATACGAGACTTTATATGGATTACGGCTCCCAGGAGTTCAAGAATCATCCGGGAATGCTCCGTCTGTTCCAGAAAATGACTTCTCTTTTATTAATGAAGAAAGTATTTCTGACCAGCCGTATCGTTCCTTACGGTGACCACAGTGAAGCCTGCTGGGAAAAACAGGTTCCTTATTTTATGGGAACTCTGCTATACGACGTTGATTAACGTTGAACATACAAATAACAAAAGAACATAATAAATTTAACATAAATAAAAAAAGCAAAAAAGAAAATCAAAAAAAGAAAAACAAAAGGGAAAAAATCCCAAACAGGAGAAAACCATGGAAATGCAGTATTTCAAGGAATACAGCCCTGCATTAAACAGAGATATGGAATGCAAGGTGTATGGACATGCCGGAAGGCCGGTACTTTTTATCCCATGTCAGGATGGACGTTTTTTTGACTTCGAAGGCTACAAGATGGCAGAAGTATGGTCCCCGTGGATTGAAAGCGGTGACGTAATGGTATTCGCAATCGATACCATCGACAAAGAAACCTGGTCTGACAAATGGGGCAACGCTGAGTGGCGTATCAACCGCCACGAACAGTGGATCAGCTACATCGTAAACGAGATGGTTCCGTTTATCCAGGCTATGGCTATGGAGAGAAACGGCTGGGACAGCGCTCCGGGTATTATGACATTCGGATGCAGCCTTGGTGCCTCCCACGCAGCGAACCTTTTCTATCGTTTCCCGAACCACTTTGACAGCTTGATGGCCTTAAGCGGTATCTATACATCCGAGTACGGATTCGGTACTTTTATGAACGGTCAGGTATACGAGAACTCTCCGGTTCATTATCTGGCAAATATGACAGATGGTCATCCGTATATCGATATGTACAACAGAGGCAGATCCGTAATCTGTTGTGGTCTGGGCGCATGGGAACAGCCTGAGACAACAAGAAGATTGGCAGAAATCTTCCACCAGAAGGGAATCAACACATGGGTTGACTTCTGGGGTGATGATGTAAACCACGACTGGCCGTGGTGGTACAAACAGGTAGTACACTATTTACCGTGGCTGCTTTACCAGAGATAATCGGTATTGACTCATTGACAACTTTCAGGCAGACAAAACAGCCTGCCGACAAATATATTTATTTCTATAATCAAAAGGGGACGACCTATGAAAAACTTAATTTTTATTTCACCAAACTTTCCAACAAACTACTGGATGTTCTGCCGTGAGTTAAAGAAAAACGGCTTAAACGTTCTCGGTATCGGTGATCAGCCGTACGATGAGTTAAATCCGGCTTTAAAAGACAGCCTGAATGAGTACTACAAAGTAAGCAACCTTGAGAACAACGACGAAGTATTCCGCGCAGTTGCATTCTTCACATTCAAATATGGCAAGATCGACTGGTTAGAGTCCAACAACGAGTACTGGTTAGAGCGCGATGCATGGCTTCGTACAGAGTTCAATATCACAAGCGGTTTCCACACTGAGGATATCCCGCGCATTAAGTTCAAATCCAAAATGAAAGAATTCTACCAGAAAGCAGGCATTCCGACAGCCCGCTACCACCTGGTTGACAATATTGACAACTGCCGTAAGTTTATCGAAGAAGTTGGCTACCCGGTAGTTACAAAACCGGACAACGGTGTTGGCGCATCCCACACATTCAAACTGAAATCCGATGAAGATCTCCAGAGATTCTTCGCAGAGAAGTGGGATGATACTCTCTACATTATGGAAGAGTTCATCAACGCAGAAGTTAACTCCTACGATGCGATCATCGACTCCAACGGTGAGCCGTTATTCGAGACAGGTAACGTAACTCCGATGTCCATCATGGATATCGTTAACGAGAACGACAACTCCATCTACTACATCGTAAAGGATCTTCCGGAAGATACACGCCGTGCAGGCCGTGCAACTGTAAAGAGCTTCGGTGTTAAGAGCCGTTTCGTTCACTTCGAGTTCTTCCGTCTCTTATCCGACCACGAAGGTCTTGGCAAAACAGGCGATATTATGGCTCTCGAAGTTAACATGCGTCCGTGCGGTGGTTTCACACCGGATATGATCAACTTCGCACACAGCACAGACGTTTACAAGATCTGGGCTGATATGATCGCTTTCGACCACTCCACAGTAGAAGTTGGCGAGCATCAGTTCTGTGCATTCGCAGGTCTCCGCGATGGCAAGAACTTCGTTATGAACCATGCAGA
>JAFSFU010000321.1 GCA_017435025.1 Lachnospiraceae bacterium
ATTAAAGGTTGAGATATTAAAAAATGAAGTTGGGACAGGCTATTCCAATGCCTGGGGTGCAGCCGGCGGTACGATCGGTACCGGTTCCGGTGCATTTACTGCACTTGTTTTTCTGTTGTTATTGTTTGCTTTGTATCGGAAAACAGCGAAAAGGCAGATTCGAAGAGATAAATCCGGTGTAGTGGAAAGCTACGGAGATATTACAAGAATTCTTTTCTTTACCGTCGTTCCGGTTATTGTAAGTTCCGCTATTTACAACGTGAACAGTGTCATTGACAATAGTCTCCTTGCCCATAATTATGCAAGTCTCGGACGTGAAGCGGAATTTGCGGCTGATTGGGGTGTTTATACAGGAAAATATCATTTGCTGATCAATGTGCCGATGGCTGTTTCCAATGCATTGTCATCGTCTCTGATACCGTCAGTATCCAGAGCTGTTGCGGCAGGAGATATCAAACAGATCCGTAATAAAATCGCAACAGCGATTCGTTTCTCACTTTTGATCGCCATCCCATCGACCGTTGGTCTCACGGTCCTTGCAGGTCCGATCAATGATCTGTTGTTCTCGGGTGATAATTCGCTTGCAATTCAAATGACATTGTATGGATCCGTTGCGGTAGTATTTTTCTCGCTTTCGACAGTAACCAACGCGATTCTGCAGGGAATTGATAAGATGCATTTGCCGATCATTCACGCATTGACCGCACTTGTGCTTCATATTGCAGCGCTTGAGGTTATGGCACTGGTGTTTGATATGGGTATCTATAGTATGGTTTATGCCAATATTGTCTTTGGCGTAATCATGTGTATTCTGAATCATTCTGCAATTCGCCGTACGATCGGATACCGTCAGGAGTTAAAAAAGACGGTTTTGATACCGACAATTTCTGCGATAGTGATGGGTGTGTGTGCGTTTGCTTCCTATCAGATGTTTTATATGGTAAGCAAGAGTAATCTTTTATGCACGCTTATTGCAATTATGATTGCTGTAGCGGTATATGGAGTTTTGCTGATCAAACTGAAGTGCATGACCGCAGAGGAGATGAAACAGATGCCGGGAGGAACGAGACTTCTTGGAATCTGCAGAAAACTGAGATTAATGTAATATTTGAGAAGTATAGAATTGGAACAGAAAGCCGATACTGTTTTCAAGGAGGTATGATCCTATGAAAAAGTATATGTACGGCTTTCTTTTCTTTATGTGTCTTACATCGGGAAGTCTGATCGGCTTGTTTTTATCGACTTTGAATCCGCAGAATGGTTCAACCAAAGAAGTGCAGGCAACAGAAACTGCGGATCAGCCATATCTTGCCGAAACAGAGAAAGAAGAATCCATCCACCTTGTGCTGAACCAGGAGTTTGTGAAAACAGATGTGGAACGGTATTGTCTGATGGCGGAAGAAGGTTATCTGATCGTTTATGACTATGCGAAGGATGTGATTGACCTTGTGACCCATATGCCCATTACGGATTTTCCTGTAAAGGAGCAGGAGCGCTTGATGGAAGGAATCTGGTTTTCTACTATGTCGGAACTGTTTAGTTACCTGGAATCTTACAGCAGTTAAGACTTGAATTTTAAGCGTTCAACCGATATACTAGAGCATATGTTGTGAAACAAAGGATCGAGATCTTTATGATCAATACAGGAGGAAACCATGAACAAGGAAGGGTTAATTATCGGTGGCGGTGCATCTGGTCTGATGGCGGCAATTACAGCAGCAGAAAATGGTTCATCGGTTACCATTCTGGAGCATATGCCGAGAGTGGGAAAGAAAATTTTGTCAACCGGTAATGGAAAGTGTAATCTGACAAACCTTAATATGACCGATGCGTGTTTCCGGTGCAGTGAAGAAGGTTTCCCTATGCAGGTGATCGATCGGTTTTCTGTTGATGATACCTTGCGCTTTTTCCGCAGAATCGGCGTACTTACGACAGATCGAAACGGATATGTGTATCCATATTCCGGACAAGCGCAGACTGTTTTGGATGCACTTCGCGACAGGGCCGACAGCCTTGGTGTACGCATCGTGTGTGAATGCAAGATCCTTGATATAAAAAAGACAAAAGATGAGCGCTTTTTAATAAAAACAGATAAGGGAAACCAGACAGGAGATTTTGTTGTTCTTGCAGCCGGATCAATGGCAGCGGCATCTACCGGTTCGGATGGCAGCGGATATGAACTTGCAAAGCTGTTGGGACATAAAGTTAAAAAACCTCTTCCTGCTCTTGTACAGTTAAAATGCAGAGGAGATTTTTTTAAGGCAATATCCGGTGTTCGCACGGAAGCGAGAGTGAGCCTCTATATGGTTGGACGGCACGGTGACATCGGAGAGTTTCTGGCAGAAGATACAGGTGAACTGCAGCTAACCGATTATGGAATTTCCGGAATCCCGGTATTTCAGGTGAGCCGCTATGCAGCAGATGCGTTGAACCGTAATAAGCAGGTGGCTGCGCTGATTGATTATCTGCCGTCTTATGGCGCGGGCGAACTCTTTGCGTTATTAAAAGAACAGAGAAAGAATCTTTCTGACAGAACTGCTGAGATGTTTTTAAACGGATTGTTTCATAAGAAACTGGCTTCCTTGTTTTTGAAGGCGGTTTCGATTCGTCCCGAGACACGTGCGGGAAAGATTTCGGATCGTTCTCTGGAAGAGCTGTGCGAAGTCATAAAAGAATCGGTTTATGAAGTAACAGCGACGAACCCCTATGAGAAAGCCCAAATATGTATGGGTGGCGTGGATACGAGAGAAATCAATCCGGAGACAATGGAATCAAAATGGATATCCGGATTGTATTTTGCAGGCGAAATTCTTGATGTGGATGGAATTTGCGGCGGTTATAATCTGCAGTGGGCCTGGTCCAGTGGATATGTGGCAGGAATCAGTGCGGCTAAAAGGAGATAATACATATGATCAGAATCAATCAGCTGGCACTTGATGTGAATCATGGCCCGGAGGCATTGAAAAAGAAGGCGGCAAAACTTTTAAAGATTTCGGACACGGCCATTGATCGGATCACCATTGTGCGCAGATCCATTGATGCCAGAAAGAAAGAGAATCTTCTTTACAGTTATATTGTAGATGTGACACTTGTTGATAAGAAGAAAGAGGCACAGATTGTAAAGAAGGCCGCAAATAACAATATTAAATCTGAGACAGAGGTTCCTTACCGGTATCCGTCTTTTGGTGATAAGAAAATGAAGCATCGACCGGTTGTCATCGGAGCTGGCCCTGCCGGTCTCTTTGCTGCGCTTTCACTGGCGGAAAACGGTTATCAGCCTCTCCTTTTGGAACAGGGTGATGCTGTTGATATTCGTGTAAAAAAAGTGCAGGAGTTCTGGAAGAATGGAGACGGTCACCTGGATATCCAATCAAATGTCCAGTTTGGAGAAGGCGGTGCCGGAACATTTTCTGACGGAAAGTTAAATACACTGGTAAAAGATGTTTCCGGAAGAAATAAACGGGTTCTTGAAATTTTTGTAGAGTCTGGAGCGGATTCACAGATTCTTTATGACAGCAAACCGCATATTGGAACGGATGTTCTTATGGATGTGGTGCGGAATATCCGACATAGAATTATTGAACATGGCGGTGAAGTACGATTTAACTGTAAGGTGAAAGAACTTCAGATAGAAAATGGAACTCTTTGCGGTCTAAAGATGGAAGATGGCACTGTAATAGATGCCGAGAATGTGATTTTAGCAGTGGGACACAGCGCAAGAGATCTGTTTGATCATTTGCATCAGCAGCAGGTATTGATGGAGCCGAAAGCGTTTGCTGTCGGACTCCGTGTGCAGCATCCACAGAAAATGATGAATGTATCACAGTACGGCAGGGAGGATGCCGGAAAGCTGGGAGCGGCGCCCTATAAAGTGACAGCTAAGACGTCCTGTGGTCGCGGTGTGTATTCGTTCTGTATGTGTCCTGGCGGATACGTTGTGAATGCTTCATCTGAAAAAGGACGTTTGGCAGTCAATGGTATGAGTTATTATGCTCGTGGCGGTGAGAATGCCAACAGTGCAATTATTGTAGCGGTATCACCGGAGGATTTTCCGACTGCAGGGCCTCTCGGCGGTGTGGAATTTCAAAGACGACTGGAAGAAAAAGCCTTTTCTCTTGGAAATGGTCGTATACCTGTTCAATTATATGGTGATTTTAAAGAGAATGCAGTGACAACTGCATTTGGTGATGTGAATCCACAGTTTTGCGGCGACTATTCGTTTGCAAATTTGAGAGATCTGATGACAGAGGAAATGAATCTTGCATTTATAGAAGGCATGCAGGAATTTGGACGAAAGATCAAAGGATTTGACCGTTATGATGCAGTTCTTGCAGGCATTGAGAGCCGTACATCCTCACCTTTACGCATTGTAAGAAATGAAAATATGGAAAGCAATATAAAGGGATTATTCCCGTGCGGCGAAGGAGCCGGTTATGCGGGCGGAATTACTTCGGCTGCGATGGATGGATTAAAGGTTGCAGAAGAATTAATTAAGAGGTATAATCCTTGTTAAAAATATATTGAACTGAAATGGAGAACAGATTATGACACAGTCAGCAAGAGAACTGTTAAAAGATAAAAAGAGAATTGTTATCAAGATTGGATCTTCTTCCTTAACACATGAAGAAACTGGAGATCTGAATTTCTATAAAATCGAACACCTGGTTCGTTTGATCTCAGATCTTCGCGGCAGTGGAAAGGAAGTTGTTTTGGTATCCTCCGGTGCGATCGCTGCCGGAAGACAGGTCCTTGGCCGTCAAAAACCGCAGACCGTATCGGAGAAGCAGGCGTTTGCAGCTGTTGGACAGGCAAGGCTGATGATGGTGTATCAGAGATTGTTTGCGGAGTATAATCAGACTGCAGCTCAGGTCCTGATGACAAAAAATACAATTGTTAATCAGATTTCCAGAGAAAATGCGGAAAATACTTTTGATGAATTACTAAAGCTTGGTACTGTACCGGTAGTAAATGAGAACGATACAGTATCTACATACGAGATCAAATTCGGTGATAATGACCGCCTTTCTGCGATCGTGTCTGCTCTCATCGGTGCGGATCTTCTTATTTTATTATCTGATATTGATGGACTCTATTCCGATGATCCGAAGAAGAATCCTGATGCGGTATTCATTGATCAGGTAGACGAAATTTCTGACGAACTTATGTCTATGGGCAAGGACACAAACAGTGATGTTGGAACCGGTGGTATGGCTGCGAAGCTGCACGCTGCAAGAATTGCAACACACAGTGGCTGTGATATGGTGATTGCCAACGCGGACCGTGTGGAAGTTATCTGGGATATTTTGGAAGGTAAAATGGCTGGAACTTTATTTACAGCACATAAAGATTCCGAGTTTGCATTGCTTGATTACATTGAGAGTATTCACTAATCAGAGTTAAGGATATAGTAATTTAACAGGAGGAAAGAATGAATCAGGAACGTATTGACAGAATCAATGCTCTGTACCATAAGTCCAAGGCCGAAGGACTGACTGCTGAGGAGAAAGCAGAGCAGGATAAGCTGAGAAAAGAGTATATAGCAGATATCAGAAAGAGTCTGAGAGGAACGCTGAATAATATTTCTATTCAGGAGCAGGATGGTACGGTGACAGATCTTGGTAAGAAATATGGAAACATTGGCAAGAAAGAAAATTAGTCTTCGTAAAGAATTTAAACAGAAACTAAAGTCTCTGGCTATGGAACAAAAGAGATTTTTGGACCATACAGTTTTTAAAAACCTGGTATCGATGCCGGAATTCCAGCGGGCATCTTGTTTTTATGGTTACATGGCTCTTTCCTGGGAGACAGGGACAAGTGAGATCATCGAATATTTGCTGGAGAAAAATATTCCGGTTGCGCTTCCGAGAGTTCTCGGAGATGATATGGAATTCTTTCAGATCAATTCTATGAGCGATCTGCAGGAAGGTGCCTTTCATATTTTGGAACCGAAGGAATCCTGTAAGATGGTCCGCTGGCCGGATGCATGCATGTTAATACCGGGGCTTGCGTTTTCCTTGTCCGGAAAACGGCTGGGAAAAGGCGGTGGATATTACGATAAGTTTTTGAACCGTGAACCGGGACATGACACGATCGCTCTGGCTTATGAGTTTCAGATATGCGGAGATATTCCGTCAGAAGAGCATGATCGCTCCGTAGATTATCTTGTGACGGAAGAAAACATATATAAAAGTAATACATGTGAAAGCGAGGAATGATGATGGAACTGCGTGAAATTGGACAGAAAGCGAAAGATGCATCTTTCCTTCTTGGAAAAATGGGATCTGCTGAAAAAAATCGCGGTCTGCTTGCTGCTGCTCAGGAGATCATCAATCAGCAGGATCGGATTCTTGCTGCAAATGCAAAGGATATTGAGGCGGCAAAGGCCAAGGGTATGGCACAGGGACTGGTGGATCGTCTTCTCCTGACACCGGCGAGAATAGATGGAATTGTCGAAGGTATGCGTCAGGTGGTTGGACTGGAAGATCCGATCGGTGAAGTGATTTCAATGAAACAGCGACCGAATGGACTGATGGTCGGTCAGAAGCGTGTTCCAATGGGTGTTATTGGAATTATTTATGAAGCGAGACCAAATGTAACAGCAGATGCTTTTGCACTTTGCTTTAAAACAGGAAATGCTGCGATCCTTCGCGGCGGCAGTGATGCTTATTATTCCAATCAGGCCATCGTGGATGCGATTCGAGATGGTTTGAATACATGTGGAATTCCGCAGGATGCGATTCAGCTTCTTTCGGATACTAGCAGAGAGACTGCTACGGAGTTTATGCGGATGAATGAGTATCTGAATGTGCTGATCCCTCGTGGCGGCGCAGGTCTGATTCGTTCTGTTGTTCAGAACAGTACGGTACCGGTTATTGAAACAGGAACCGGAAACTGTCATATCTATGTGGATGAAACTGCTGATTTTGATATGGCGCTGGATATTCTGTTTAATGCAAAAACACAGCGAATCGGTGTATGCAATGCCTGTGAATCAACTCTGATCCACAGAAGTATTGCAGATAAGTTCCTTCCGCTGATGAAAGCCCGTCTTGACGAGAAACAGGTAGAAATTCGTGCGGATGAAGCTTCCAGAGCAATTGTACCGGAATTTTCTGAGGCGACGGAGGAAGATTGGGGTACCGAGTATCTGGATTATATTCTTTCTTGTAAAATCGTAGACTCCGTTGATGAGGCGATTGCCCATATTAATAAATATAACACCGGTCATTCAGAGGCGATCATCACATCTGACTATGATAATGCGCAGAAGTTCTTGAATGAAGTGGATGCTGCTGCGGTATATGTCAATGCATCAACACGTTTTACAGATGGTTTTGAGTTTGGTTTTGGTGCTGAGATTGGAATCAGTACGCAGAAATTACATGCCCGCGGACCGATGGGACTCCTGGCTCTCACATCCACAAAGTATATTATCTACGGAAACGGACAGATTCGAAAATAGATTTGAAGCCTCCGGCGGAGCCATCCGTCGGGGGTATTTTTATGGCAAAATCAGGGCAAATTATTACGTTAAATTTACAGAAACAGTAATCTTATTGCATTTTTTTCGTTTGGAGTTTATAATGTTCACGGTAGAGTATGTTTTGGAGAAAAAATTATGAATAGAAATGAAGTAATGGCAATGGCTCCGGATACAGAGCCGGCAAGACAGAAATATTTTATGGATCTGGTGAAAGTCAAAATCCGTGAATGGAGTGAAGAGAAGGGTCGTCCTCTGACTTGCTTTATTTCCACATTTGGGTGTCAAATGAATGCCCGGGATTCCGAAAAACTTTTAGGTATTCTTCAGGAGATCGGTTTTGTGCAGGGAGAGGATGAAAAATCCGACTTTGTTCTGTACAATACCTGTACGGTTCGTGAAAATGCGAATTTAAAGGTATACGGACGCCTCGGATATCTAAATGGAATTAAACGCAAGAATCCGGATATGATGATTGCGCTTTGCGGATGTATGATGCAGGAACCGCATGTCGTTGAGAAAATCAAGAAGAGTTATCGACATGTAGATATTGTATTTGGAACGCATAATGTTTATAAACTGGCTGAATTGATCTATGAACGTTTAAATGCAAAGAAGATGGTGGTCGATATCCTGGATGGAACGGATAAGATCGTCGAGGATCTTCCGATTGAACGAAAGTATCCATTCAAATCTGGCGTAAATATTATGTTTGGATGCAATAACTTCTGCAGCTATTGTATTGTGCCGTATGTTCGCGGCAGAGAACGAAGCAGAAATCCGGAAGATATCATCCGTGAAATCGAAACATTGGTTGCTGACGGTGTGGTTGAAATCATGCTTCTTGGACAGAATGTAAATTCGTATGGAAAAACGTTAAAAGAACCGATCAGTTTTGCGGAATTGCTGAGACGTGTGGAACAGATTGAAGGATTGGAGCGCATTCGTTTTATGACTTCCCATCCGAAGGATCTTTCAGATGAGCTGATTGCGGTTATGAAGGATTCCAAGAAGATCTGTAAGCATTTCCACTTGCCTCTTCAGTCCGGCAGTACAGAAATCTTAAAGGTGATGAATCGTCGTTATACGAAAGAGCAGTATCTGACGCTGGTGGACAAGCTTCGTGCAGCAGTTCCGGATATCGGAATCACAACAGATATTATTGTTGGTTTTCCGGGAGAAACAGAAGCGGATTTCCAGGAAACTTTGGACGTTGTAAGAAAAGTTCGTTACGACAGTGCATTTACCTTCATTTACTCAAAGAGAACCGGTACACCTGCCGCAGCTATGGAAAATCAGGTGCCGGAGGATGTGGTGAAAGAGCGATTTGATCGTTTACTAAAAGAGGTGCAGGATATCGCGGCTGAAGTGATTCTTCGTGATGAGCATACGGTACAGGATGTGCTTGTGGAAGATCTGGATACGCATGAACCGGGATATCTGACCGGACGCTTGTCCAATAATACAGTGGTACACTTTGCAGGAGACCCTTCATTGATCGGTAAGATCGTTAAAGTATCTCTTGATGAAGCGAAAGGTTTCTATTTTATGGGAACCCTTGTGAAATAAATCAAGGAGTGTGAAAAAGATGAAACAGATGTTAAAAAAGATAGCTGCGTTTGTTGTAGTATTGGGAATGACAACCGGTATGTCTATGCCGGCTATGGCAAATCCGAATATTGATATGTCTTTAGGACCTGGCTATATGCAGTATCTGGAAGAACAGGGAATGAAGGAAGAAATTCAGCCGATGCCGGGAATGGACCAGTCGGTGGTTACTTCACCGGTAGAAACAGTACCGGTAGAGTCTCCGGCAGCAACAGTTCCAGAGGCAACTTCACCTGTTACAGAAACTCCGCAATACAGCGGAAATCTTGTTCCTAATACGGTGAAGTATGGCGGTCATGTTGATATTACTCCGACCAATGATGCTGCAATCTGGGATGCTGTGGAAATTGGTTCCACACCGGCAGAGAAGCCGGGTCAGTTGATTTGGGTTTCTGCGAAATTAAAAGATGGATTTAATGGCAAATTATCTTATCGCCCGTATGTGAATAACGGCGGTTGGTTAAAATTCTATAATGATGGTCAGCCGGCCGGAGGTACGGAAGGTTCTACTTATGTTCAGGCTATCCAGATGCATTTGAGAGGTGAGGCTGCGGAGCATTATGATCTGTATTATGCAGTATCTACTTATGAACGAGGTCAGCTTGGATTTGCAAAGGAAGGTGCGATTGCCGGTGCGATGAATGTAGGAGACTGGATCACGGACTTAAAGGTAGTCCTTGTACCGAAGGGGTCCGGAGCTCCGGCTTCAACAGCAGATCGTTTCTTTAATGAGTTTTCCGGCAGAATCGGTTTTACAGAGACAGCGGCTTATTGTGTAAATGAAGACGGCAGTCCTTATACCGGTTGGGCTGAGTATGATGGAAGACAGTACTACTTCCAGGATGGCCTGACTCTCAGCGGCTGGCATTATATCGATGGTCTGAAGTTCTATTTTGAAGAAAATGGCGTTGTAAGACAGGACGTTGATGAACTGATCGGGAAGCAGGATTCTTACCATATTATGGTAAATAAAGCATTGAACTGTTTGACAGTATATGCTAAAGATGGTGAAAACGGATATATTATTCCTGTAAAAGCGATGCTGACATCCGTTGGAGACGACACCCCAATTGGTACATTCTCCACACCGGAGAAATATCGCTGGAGGCTTATGGTCAATGATACATGGACGCAGTATGCCACAAGAATTAAAGCAGGAGAAGGATTCCTGTTCCATTCGATTACATATGAGACAACAGACCCGATGACCTTGATTACCGGCGGTTATAACGGTCTTGGAGTATCTCGCTCTTTAGGTTGTGTTCGTCTGACATGCGGTAATGCGAAATGGATTTATGATAACTGTGCTCTGGGTACACAGGTAACGATCTATGAAGACTGGAATACGGCATCTCCGCTTATGAAGCCATATGTCGTTCTGATTCCGGATGATCAAACTTATGATCCGTCCGATCCGAATGTAAAACTTCAGTAAAGAGGAGCAATGACGTGGCACAGTTAACACCAATGATGACTCAGTATCTTGAGACGAAAAATCAATATCCTGATTGTATTTTATTTTATCGTCTTGGAGATTTTTATGAAATGTTCTTTGAGGATGCAAAAATCGTCTCTCGGGAACTGGAAATTACATTAACAGGAAAAGACTGTGGTATGGAGGAACGCGCACCAATGTGTGGCGTTCCTTATCATGCTGTTGAGGGATATCTAGCAAAACTGGTTCAAAAAGGGTATAAAGTAGCAATTGCGGAGCAGGTGGAAGATCCAAAGACGACGAAAGGTCTTGTAAAGCGAGAGGTGATCCGGGTTGTAACCCCAGGTACGATCACAAGTTCTCAAGCTTTGGATGAGACTAAGAATAACTATCTGATGTCCGTTGTTTATATGGGACATAACTATGGTATCGCCATTGTGGATATCACAACCGGAGATTTCTTTGTGACAGAAGTAACATCGGAAAGAATGTTCATGGATGAGATCAATAAGTTTACGCCATCGGAATTAATCTGCAATGATTCCTTATTTATGTCCGGTTTAGATGTGGAGGAATTAAAGAATCGATATCATATGGCTGTATCTTCGCTGGACAATCGCTTCTTTTCGGATGACGGATGCAGGAAGATACTGAAAGATCACTTCAGGGTCATGACATTAGAGGGATTAGGTCTTGCCGATTACGAAAATGGGATGATCGCAGCCGGATGTGCACTCCAATACCTTTATGAAACGCAAAAGAATGATCTTTCCCATTTGACAAAACTGACCCCATATACGACTGGTCAGTATATGATCATTGATACATCCACAAGACGTAATCTGGAATTAGTGGAGACACTTCGGGAGAAGCAGAAACGAGGGTCTCTCCTCTGGGTTCTGGATAAGACAAGAACGGCTATGGGTGCCCGAATGCTTCGAACATTTATTGAGCAGCCATTGATTTCAAAGACTGAAATTGAAAAAAGGCAGGCCGCAATTGAGGAACTGAACATGAATTTCATCTCACGAGAAGAGATTCGTGAATATCTAAATGCGATTTATGATCTGGAGCGTTTGATCGGACGAATCAGTTATAAAACCGCGAATCCTCGTGATCTTCTGGCATTTAAAAACTCTCTGGCAATGCTGCCGCATATTAAAGTACTTTTAAGTGAATTTTCCAGTGATCTCCTGAAGGGAATCTGCGAAGATCTGGATATTCTTTCTGATCTCCATGACTTGATCGACCGTGCGATTGTGGAAGAGCCGCCGATTACGGTTCGTGAAGGCAATATGATCAAAGATGGTTACAGTGAAGAGGCAGATAAATACCGTCAGGCAAAAACGGAAGGAAAGACATGGCTTGCAGAATTGGAAGCCGAAGAGCGCGAAAAGACAGGCATTAAGAACTTGAAAGTCAAATTCAATAAAGTTTTCGGATACTATTTCGAGGTTACCAATTCGTTTAAAAATATGGTTCCTGACTATTTCATCCGAAAACAGACGCTTGCAAATGCAGAGCGCTATACAACGGATAAGCTGAAAGAACTGGAAGATATCATCATGGGGGCGGAAGACCGTCTCTACACGTTAGAGTATGAGCTTTTCTGCCAGGTACGTGACACCATCGCATCTGAGG
>JAFSFU010000322.1 GCA_017435025.1 Lachnospiraceae bacterium
CCTGATAGCAGTCGTACGTCTCAAACACAACTGTTTCTCCGGAATCCACGGTTAAAACCGGTTTATTTTCTGCGCTCATTTTATAAATGACATCTTTTCTCGTTACTTTCTTCATTTTTCTTTCCTCTTAGGTTTTTCGTGCCCATCCAATGCCAGACAAGCCTCATGAAACCGCTTTTTGTATTTCAAAATCACTCGGTTCAGTTCGTATTTGTCGCAAGTTGCTTTTTCCAGACACCGTACTACTCGACGTTTTATATCCAATTCTGCATCCGTTTCGAAGGAGTTCTTACTATATATAATATGAAACGCTTTAGTCTTCGTGTAATCCGCGGGTTGCGATCAGCTTGCAGATCGGATTTCCTTCAGATGAGAATTTAATCTCATACTCTGTCATAACATTTCCTTCATTCATCCAGCTATTGTGCAGGTCAAATGTCGCTGCCTCGATCGTCCATCCTGCTTCCGGAATGGATTCCATGGAATAATTAAATAATCCCTGGTTGTCTGTCTTAAATTCGATCATACCATCTCTCTTTAAAATCTTATCGTAGATCGGTAAGAAACGGTCAGATGTCAGACGACGTTTTGCATGACGGTCTTTCGGCCACGGATCAGAGAAGTTCAGATAGATTCTGTCAACCTCACCCTCATCAAACACCTCAGCTAATTCCAGTGCATCGATGCGCATGAAATAAATGTTGCTGATATCCATTTCTGCACGCTTCTGAAGACCGCGAAGAAGAACGCTGGAATAACGCTCGATACCAACATAGTTGACATCCGGATTCTTCTCTGCCAGCTCCATGATGAATTTTCCTTTTCCCATACCAACTTCAATTCGGATCGGGTTATCGTTTCCGAAAAACTCGTGCCATTTTCCTTTTAATTCTTTCGGCTCCTGAACCACATATGGGCTCTCTGCAATCTCTTCTTCTGCGCCTTTAATATGGCGTAATCTCATAACGGTCCCTCCTAATATGACTCTCTATTTCCACTAATCTCCTTCATTCTATCATTTCCCCTTGATGTTTGCAAGATTGCTTTCTGTGTCTGTCTTTTTTGTATAAAATTATTAAGTTTTTGTGAATCTTTGCAAAATGTTAATGCAAATTTTCTTACTTTCTATTATAATATAGAATATGATTGACGATTTTTGGAGGGTAACGTATGGGAAAGATGGAAAACTCAGGAATCTGGGAGCAGATACAAAAAAGTGTGCAGGAAACAGAACGACTGATGGGTCAGAAGAAGTACAATCTCTCGATGATCAAAGCCCGCCAGACGATGGAATTTATGGTAAAGCTCCAGTGCGATAAAGCAGGTATCGTGGAAGGCGCTCCGGAAAATATGATCCGTGAACTGTATGAAGGTAAATGGATTTCCAAGTCTACCGCCGAGCATTACATGCAGATTTTAGATTTAGGAAATAAAGCAACAAAAGAGGGTGACGACAGCGCGTACAATGCGACTCAGGCTCACCATGTTCTCACTCAGGAAATTTATGCATTTGTGGATGCAGATAAAGTGAAATCTCGCCGTTCTTCTTCCGTC
>JAFSFU010000323.1 GCA_017435025.1 Lachnospiraceae bacterium
AGGCTGTGGGTCTGTTTTGAATCCGGGAACCGTGATTGGGCGTGGAAGCAATATTTATCCGCTGTCCAGTGTGCGTGGTACGGTAGACTCCAATTCCATTTATAAAAAACATGGCGAAATTGTCGAAAAGAATTAATCAGAGATAAAACCTCCGTTTCCAGCAGCGTTGATCACTGCTGAACGGAGGTTTTTCTATAGAATCTATTTGCTGTCGGCATTAAATTCAACGATGAAGTAATCGCCAAGTGCGTGTGGTACCGGAACGGATATATATATTTTACCTTGATTCTCATAGGAGTAGGATTCCGGGAAAACATCGGAACTATCTGAAAAATCACATGTTTTTAAGATTTCCCATAAATGATTGATTTCTTCTGTTTCCAGGTATTCTTCGATCGCTGTCTGATCTGCAGAATCGGTAATCACACAATCATCAGAGAGAATATAGCCGGCCATGGTATATGGATCTGCATAATCAGAAAGTCTTTGAATGGTTCCTTTTGATAAGTTTACAGTCAGTGTATAATAGAGTGCTGTTGGATGCGCTGCGTTTTCGGCATTGTACTCGCCTGTAAATACCAGAACGGCTTTGCTTCGATCCAAAGATACAACCTCGCATTCAACATCAAGATAGTCTTTTGTTGGATCCAGTTCGTAGGCAGATATGATCTGTGTTGCTTTTTCCTTAATGAGCTCATTGATTGCGGTTTCCGATTTCTGGTCTTTTAAGTTTGTTAAGATTGGATATTCAATGGATACACTGCCTTCTTTAAATGTAGCGATCTGTGAGCGGACGCTCAGTGCTTCGGAAGGCTTCACTCCGGTCGTTTCTTTGGCTGCTTCCGTTGTCTCCGGGGCAGCAGTCGTTTCAGCGGCCATAGTTTCAATTGCAGGAGTTGTTTCGGTATTTGCTTCGTGGATACCGCTAAGGTCAACCGTTTCTTTGCTTTTGCATCCGGACATTGTAAATGCAGCGATTATCATAAGGGCAACCAGAATATGAGAACGTTTTTTCATGGTTTTTCCTCCTTTTTCCTCTTTTTTATCATTATATCAGAGAGAGGGGCAAAAATATACTGACAAAATTCGGAACATTTCTTAATTTTCTGTAAGGTTTTTTGCTTTTTTATGTTTGCAACAAACGCAAAATATGGTATGCTAAAACATAGGTATTACCTACAAATGGTATAAAAGATAGAATGACCACACTTATAAATTTTAAGGAGGAACTTCCGATGAAATTATTATCTCTTGCAGAAGAATTAAAGGGCAATGCTTATCCGGGTAGAGGAATCGTGATCGGTAAATCTAAAGACGGTAAGACAGCTGTAACTGCATACTTTATTATGGGAAGAAGCGAAAACAGCAGAAATCGTGTATTCGTTGAAGATGGTGAAGGTATCCGTACCCAGGCGTTTGATCCGGCAAAGCTTGAGGATCCGAGCCTGATCATTTATGCGCCGGTACGTGTTCTCGGCAATAAGACAATCGTTACAAACGGTGATCAGACAGATACGATCTATGAAGGTATGGATAAACAGCTTACATTCGAGCAGTCTTTAAGATGCCGTCAGTATGAACCGGATGGTCCAAACTATACACCACGTATTTCCGGTATTATGCACATTGAAAATGGCAAATATAATTTTGCAATGTCCATCTTAAAGAGCAGCGATGGTAATCCGGAAGCGAACAACCGTTATACATATGCTTACGAAAATCCGCTTGCAGGTGAGGGTCGATTCATCCACACATACGCAAGAAATGAGAACCCGCTTCCGAGCTTCGAGGGCGAGCCGAAACGTGTAGAAATCGACGGTGATATCGATACATTTACAAATATGGTTTGGGAGAACTTAAACGAAGAAAACAAAGTATCCCTGTTTGTTCGTTTTATCGATATTGAAACAGGCAAATACGAATCCAGAATCATCAACAAGAATAAATAATCAATCGAAGGAGTTTTTGAAATGAAGGAAATGGAGTTAAAGTACGGCTGTAACCCGAACCAGAAGCCGTCTAAGATTTATGTAGAAAACGGTGCGGATCTTCCGATTACTGTATTATCCGGCAGACCGGGTTATATCAATCTGTTAGATGCATTCAATGGCTGGCAGCTTGTTAGCGAACTGAAGAAGGCAACCGGACTTCCGGCAGCTACATCTTTCAAGCATGTTTCTCCGGCTGGCGCAGCAGTTGGTCTTCCGATGGATGATGTTCTTAAGAAAATCTACTGGGTAGATGACCTCGGCGAGCTTTCTCCGATGGCATGTGCATACGCAAGAGCAAGAGGCGCAGATCGTATGTCTTCCTTTGGTGATTTTATCGCTCTTTCTGATACTTGTGATGCTGATACAGCAAAACTGATCAAGAGAGAGGTTTCTGACGGTGTGATCGCTCCGTCCTATACAGAGGAAGCTCTCGAGATTCTGAAACAGAAAAAGAACGGCAATTACAATGTGATCCAGATCGATCCGAATTACGTTCCGGACCCGATCGAGCGCAAGCAGGTATTCGGTGTTACCTTCGAACAGGGTAGAAATAATCTGGATATCAATGCAGATATGCTTTCCAATATTGTAACAGAGAACAAAGAAATGCCGGAGTCTGCGAAGATGGACCTTGTGATCGCTCTCATTACGTTAAAATATACACAGTCCAACTCTGTATGTTATGTAAAAGGCGGTCAGGCGATCGGTATCGGTGCAGGTCAGCAGTCCCGCGTTCATTGTACACGTCTGGCAGGCCAGAAAGCTGATAACTGGCTCTTACGTCAGAACCCGAAGGTATTAAATCTTCCGTTCCGCGCAGATATCAAACGTGCAGATCGCGACAATGCGATTGATGTTTACATCGGTGATGAGTATATGGATGTTCTTGCGGATGGCGCATGGGAAAGAGTTTTCACAGAAAAGCCGGAAGTATTCACAAGAGAAGAGAAACGTGCATGGTTAGACCAGATGACAGACGTGGCTCTTGGCTCCGATGCTTTCTTCCCGTTCGGCGATAATATCGAGAGAGCGAAGAAGAGCGGTGTAAAATACATTGCGCAGCCGGGCGGATCCGTTCGTGATGACAATGTAATCGAAGTTTGTAACAAATACGGAATGGCCATGGCATTCACAGGAATTCGTCTGTTCCACCACTAATGATAGTTACCGGGCATGGAGAAAGCTGTGCCCGGTTAAATTTATGCTTGCAAATAAGTAAAACATGTGTTAAACTATTTCTCGGTTGAATGACCTGCCGGCATGGCGGAATGGCAGACGCATCAGACTCAAAATCTGACGGGGGTAACTTCGTGCGGGTTCAAGTCCCGCTGCCGGCATATAAAACGTTGTAAGTATTGAATGTTCAATATTTGCAGCGTTTTTTTTTTGCGAGAAAGAATTTTTCGCGATAGTGCGCGGAGAATGTGTCAAGTCACATTCTTTTGCTGTTAAGATTATGATTGTAAAGTAAACCTCGTTGATTTCTTAATTAAATTATGCTACACTAATGTTGTTATAGGGTACTTATGTATTTGATTAAAGCGTAAGCTGTGAAAGGGGTATTATTATATGGAGTCTAGCAATATGGGAATGGGAACAAAAGCGATTCATGCAGGTGTAGAGGGTAAAAATCCGTTTGGTGCATTGACAGCTCCGATCTACCAGACCTCCACTTTCGTATTTGAGAACTGCGAGCAGGGTGGTAATCGTTTTGCATTAAAAGAACCGGGTCACATTTATACACGTCTTGGCAATCCAACAACAGATCTTCTGGAAAGAAAGGTTGCTGCACTGGAGAATGCAGAGGCGGCTGTAGCGTTCAGCTCCGGTATGGGTGCGATCGCATCTGTTTTCTGGACAATCTGTAAGGCAGGTGCTCACATTATCGCTGATGGTACTACATATGGTTGTACTCACGCATTACTGGAACATGGAATGACACGTTACGGTGTTGAGGTTGATTTTGTGAATACTTCCAACCTGGATGAGATCAAAGCGGCTTTAAAACCGAACACAGTTATGGTATATATTGAAACACCGGCGAACCCGAACTTAAAGATCTGCGATATCAAAGCGGTTTGTGAACTGGCTCACGGATATAACCCTGAAATTAAAGTGGTTGCCGACAATACATTTGCAACACCGATCTTAACAAGACCGTTGGAGCTTGGATGTGATGTTGTTATCCATTCAGCTACAAAATATCTGAATGGTCATGGTGATGTTATCGCCGGTATGGCAGCTGGTAAAGCTGATTTTATGGCAGATGTTCGCCTTTTCGGTCTTAAGGATATGACCGGTGCTGTTCTCGGTCCGCAGGAAGCGTTCCTGATCTTAAGAGGTCTTAAGACTCTTGAAATCCGTGTTCAGAGACATTGTGAGAATGCAAAGAAGATTGCCGAGTATCTGGTTGCAAACCCGAAAGTAGAAAAAGTATATTTCCCGGGTCTTGAGTCTCACGAAGGTCATGAGATTGCAAAAGCACAGATGAGTGATTTTGGCGGTATGGTAGCATTTGAAGTGAAGGGTGGAAAGGAAGCTGGTATTGCACTCTGTGACAATCTGGAAATGTGTGCGCTGGCTGTATCCCTTGGCGATGCAGAGACTCTGATCGAGCATCCGGCAAGTATGACTCATTCTCCGTACTCTGCTGAGGAATTGGCAGAATTTGGCATCTCTGAAGGACTTATTCGTCTCAGCGCTGGTCTTGAGAATGTGGAAGATATTATTGCAGATCTTGAAAAAGGTTTTGCTTGTGTTAAATAATAGGAATATGTGCGGCAGGCTGATCGGTTGATCGGCCTGTCTTTTTTTGATAAAAATGACTTTTTGTACAATTGTTTCGCAGGTTGAAATTGAACGTGATTTAGTGTATGATTTATAATAGATTTTGTGTCCTTTGAAGCTGCTGAGCAAGGAGGATAGAAAGGAGAGTGCCCGATGACTTGTATGGAAGCTGAAAAAATGGTAATTCCTTATATCAATGATGAACTGTCCCCGACGAATTTGGAAAACTTTCTTGATCACATTGAACACTGTGAGAATTGCAGAGAGGAATTGGAAATACATTATCTGGTTGACGAAGGTCTGAAGAAACTGGACGAAGCGGACAGCACCTACGATATTGTAGGAGACCTGCACCGTAAACTGGAAGGTTCTGATCGGATCCTTCAAAAGTTTCTGGCATTTCAGGTTGGACGATATGCAATCAGTACATTGATGAGTGTTGCGCTGCTTGTTATGTTTTTCATGCAGCTTCGTATCTGGCATGATACCGGGTTCTTATTCTTTTAGGAGTGAATATGGAAAAATTAGTTTTAATCGATGGTCACAGTATTTTAAATCGTGCGTTTTATGGCGTGCCGAACCTTACGAATTCTGAAGGTCTGCATACCAATGCTGTTTATGGATTTTTGAATATTCTATTTAAGCTGCTGGATGAGGAGAAGCCGGATTATCTGGCAGTTGCTTTTGATCTTAAAGCGCCGACCTTCCGCCATCAGATGTATGATGCTTATAAAGGGACGAGAAAGCCTATGCCGGCGGAACTCCATGAACAGGTTCCTCTGATGAAGGAAGTCCTATCGGCGATGGGTGTCCCGATATTGACAAAAGAGGGGTATGAGGCAGATGATGTTCTTGGCACTGCCGCAAAGAAGGCGCAGGCAGAGGGATATGAGGTGACGATCGTATCCGGCGATCGAGATCTTTTGCAGCTTGCAGATGAGCATATTAAGATCAGCATTCCAAAAACCAGCCGTGGAACAACCGAGGTGCATAATTATTATCCGGACGATGTTGCTCGGGAGTACCAGGTGACACCGACTCAGTTTATTGATGTGAAAGCGTTGATGGGCGATACTTCCGATAATATTCCGGGAGTTCCATCCATCGGAGAAAAGACAGCAACCAATCTGATCGTACAGTTTGGAAGTCTTTCAAATGTATATGAGCATCTCGATCAGGTAAAACCGCCGCGTGCGAAAAAGTCGCTGGAAGAAAACAAAGAGCTGGCAGATATTTCCTATACCCTCGCAAAAATATGTATAGAAGCTCCGATTGATTTTATCCTTTCGGATGCAAAGATTGGAGATTTATATACGAAAGAGGCTTATGAGTTTATGAGCCGTATGGAGTTTAAGTCTATGCTTGCAAGATTTGGCGATCATGTGAAACGCGAGGAATCGGAGAAACATGAATTCAGGCTGATCACAGATCTTGCAGAAGCGGAGACTCTGCTTTCCGATGCTGCGAAAGCAGATCATATTGGTGCACAGCTTTTGATCGATCAAGATAAGATTTCCGGTCTTGCTGTCTGCTGTCAGAAAGATCATGCTTTTGTAATCCCTGCATATGGTTTTCTGACAGAAGGTTATCTTGCAGAACAGATGGAGAAGCTCTGTAAAAACGGTAATGTGTGGACTCTGGACCTCAAGAGTCAATTGCAGTTTATGAATCTTGGTTATGAATACGAAGTATACGATGCCGGTGTTGCTGCTTATCTCCTGAATCCGCTGAAAGATTCCTATGGGTACGATGATCTGGCAAGAGACTATCTGTCAATGACGGTTCAGTCGAAGGCGGAGTTGATGAAAAAAGCCGGATTTGCAGAGTGTTATGAAAAAGATGAGAAAGCATTTCTGACTTGTGCCGGATATATGGCTATGGTGGCATATATGTCGGCCGATCCGTTGATGAAGAAATTGGAATCAGAAGGAATGAGTGAACTCTATCTTTATATTGAACTGCCGTTTATCTATGCGTTGTTCCATATGGAAGAAGAAGGTATCGCTGTTAAAAAAGAAGAACTGAAGGACTACGGAGAGAAGCTGAAAGAGAAAATTGCTGTTTTAGAAAAAGATATCTGGGAGATGACCGGATGCGAGTTCAATATCAATTCTCCAAAACAGTTGGGTGAGGTTCTTTTCGAAAAAATGCAGATAAAAGGCGGCAAGAAGACAAAGACTGGTTATTCTACCGCTGCCGACGTTCTTGAAAAACTGGCACCGGATTATCCGGTGATTCAGAAGATCCTTGAATATCGTCAGTACACAAAGCTGAATTCCACTTATGCAGAAGGTTTGGGCAGCTACATTGGACCGGATGGTCGCATCCACAGTCGGTTTAATCAGACGATCACTGCGACCGGCCGTCTTTCCAGTACTGAGCCGAATCTGCAGAACATCCCGGTTCGCATGGAGCTTGGACGTGCAATTCGAAAAGTATTCGTGCCGAAAGACGGATACGTATTTCTGGATGCAGACTATTCTCAGATTGAACTTCGTGTACTTGCCCATATGTCCGGCGATGAACGTCTGATCGAAGCGTATCGCAGTGCGCAGGATATCCATGCGATCACTGCCTCACAGGTATTCCATGTACCGCTTCATGAAGTAACACCGTTGCTTCGAAGAAATGCAAAAGCAGTTAATTTTGGTATTGTCTATGGAATCAGCGCATTTGGACTCAGTGAAGATCTGAGTATTTCCAGAAAAGAAGCGCTTGATTATATCAATCGCTATTTTGAGACATACCCACAGGTAAAAGAATTCCTGGATGGACTTGTTGAAAAGGCGAAAGAACAAGGATATGTAACTACCATGTTTGGAAGAAGACGTCCGGTGCCGGAACTGAAATCTGCGAATTTCATGCAGAGATCCTTTGGCGAACGTGTAGCTATGAATTCTCCGATCCAGGGTACTGCCGCTGATATTATTAAGATTGCAATGATTCGCGTGGACAAGCGGCTGCGCGATGAAGGCCTGAGATCAAGACTGATTCTTCAGGTTCATGATGAGCTTCTGATCGAGACAGCGATAGAAGAGCTGGAGCAGGTACGCAAGATTCTTACGGATGAGATGAGCAATGCAGCAGATCTGGCAGTGGATCTGGAAGTAGATGTTCATGATGGAAAGAGCTGGTTTGAGGCAAAATAAAATTTTATAGAGATGAAACAGTATGAAGAATAAAAAAATCATTGGGATCACGGGCGGTGTAGGTGCAGGTAAGAGCAGTGTCCTTGCGATTCTGAAAAATAGATTTGGAGCGAGAGTGATCCTGGCCGATCTGGTTGCCCATGATCTGATGGAACCGGGAACAGTTGGATTGGCGAAAGTGGTGCAGGCTCTGGGTAATTCCTTTATTAGTGAGGATGGAACGGTAGATCGTAAAGCGCTGGCTGAACTTATATTTCACAATGCAGAAGCGCTCAATACGATGAATTCCATCATTCACCCGTTGGTATGGGAATGGATTGAACAGGAAGCACGTGCATGTGACGAGCCATTCGTTATCGTTGAGGCGGCAGTGTTTGACACAGCTCCGATCGGATTGTTTGATGAAATCTGGTATGTGTATGCCGCGGAAGAAACGAGGATTGAGAGACTTATGGTGAGTCGCGGATATACCAGAGAAAAATGTGAGAGTATTATGAAAAAACAGGATTCTGATCATGAGTTTAGAAAGCGATGCAGTTTTGTGATCGACAACAATGGATCAGAAGAGGAGACAGAGAAGCAATTGGAGGAAAAACTGGGACATGAGATTTGTTAGTATTGCCAGTGGAAGCAGTGGTAACTGTATTTACACCGGCACCGATCAGACCCATATTCTGGTAGATGCAGGAATCAGCGCAAAGAGGATTGAAAAAGGATTGTTTGAGGTTGGTCTGAAACCATCTGAGTTATCGGCAATCTGTATCACACATGAACATTCGGATCATATCAAAGGCCTCGGAGTTTTGGCAAGAAAATATGAGATTCCGATTTACGGAACGCAGGGCACCATAGACGAAATACGGAAGGTAAAAAGTCTGGGAGAATACCCGGAAGAACTTTTGCATACAGTTTTGCCTGATGCAGGTCTGACAATTGGAGATATGGAGATCATGCCGTTCCACATTGATCATGATGCGGCAGACCCTGTGGCATATCGTGTGCAGAGCGGTGGAAAGTCGGTGGCGGTTGCCACAGACCTTGGTCATTTTAATCAGTATACTATAGACCATCTACTGGACCTGGATGCAGTTTTGCTTGAGTCCAACCATGATATCCGTATGTTGGAAACCGGTCCATATCCATATTATTTAAAGCGAAGAATCCTTGGAGATTACGGTCATCTTTCCAATGAGAATGCCGGACGATTGCTGAATTGTATTTTAAATGACAAACTGAAACATATTCTTCTGGGCCATCTGAGCAAGGAGAATAACCTGCCGGAACTGGCCTTTGAAACTGTACGACTGGAAGTGGATATGGGTGATTGCCCGTATCAGTCTACGGATTTCCATATGACCGTTGCATCCCGCGACGAAATGTCGGAGATCATCACCATATAGGAGGTGCCATGAGAATTTTTTTGATTAGACACGGAAGACAAAACAGTCCGCTTTGCAACGTAAATGTACCGTTGGCAGAGGAAGGGCGACGCCAGGCAGAACTTTTAGGTGAACGATTGCTGCAGGAACAGATTGAGGCTGTATGGTCCAGTGATCTGATCCGAGCAGTTGAAACGGCGGATATTATCAATGAAAAACTTCATGTGCCAAGAGAGATCCGCAGCGGAATCCGTGAGATTTCTTTTGGTGATATGGAAGGTCTTTCGGATGAGGTGATCGCAGATCGATTTGAGGATTTCCTTCGTGAGCGTTCCCGAATGGAAAAAGATATGGCATATCCGGGCGGTGAGTGCTCCGGTGATGTTGTTCTTCGTGCCAATGCGGTAATGAAAGAGATTATCGAACGCGGATATGAGAATGTTGCGGTTGTGACTCATGGCGGTGTGATCCGCAGCCTTGTTGCGTATTATCTTGGTATGGATCTGGCGAGAACGCAGCTGTTGGGAGCTCACCTGGAGAATACCGGAATTACAGAGTTATGGGTGAGAAAATCGGATGGCCGTGTTTCGTTGAATCGATTCAATGATGCGGCTCATCTGGAGAGCGCCCCAGAGTTGTTAAGACGTGGATGGAGAGGAAAGAAATAATGGAACGAAACGAAGTGCGTGAAGTTTTACATAAATTTCTGAAAGAACAGCCAATCAGTGCGGTTTTCAGCGGTCAGGTGGAAAAGAATGATTTCTTGAAAGTAAAAATTCGTCCTGTCCTTTCCGGGGACCGTATTCGGATTCAGGCGGAAGAGTTCCGCGGGAAACAGGCGTTTCACAAAAATCTTGGAGTAGAAGAAGCTGCAAGTTATATGGAAAATCTTCTGGACGGAGTATTTAAACAGGCACAGTTGGAGACACAAAACTGGTCCGGACAGATTCTTGTCAGTAAGAAGGGCAAAGCTTCGGTGAAGGTGAAACGTAAGATGACAGCTTCTGATGGGAAGAATGCCAATGCGCAGGAGGCCGCATGGAAACAGGGATTGACCCACAATCGTAAAAAGAAATATATTCTGGAGGAGGGAATCGCGGTTCCTTTTCTTGTGGATCTTGGTGTTCAGACAAAGGATGGAAGGATTGTCAATTCCAGATATGATAAGTTCCGTCAGATCAATCGTTTCCTTGAGTTTATCGAAGACATTTTGCCGAGACTCGAGAAGGAGCGTGAGTCTGTCATCATTGATTTTGGCTGTGGAAAATCCTACCTGACGTTTGCTATGTATTACTATCTGCATGAACTGAAGGGGTATCCGGTGAAGATCATCGGTTTGGACCTAAAAGAAGATGTGATCAATAACTGCAACGATCTGGCTAAAAAGTATGGATATGAGAAACTGACATTCCTGACCGGTGATATTGCTTCGTATGATGGAGTTGACCAGGTGGACATGGTTGTAACCCTTCATGCCTGTGATCTGGCAACGGATTATGCGCTGGAAAAAGCAGTACGTTGGGGGGCAAGGGTAATTCTTTCCGTTCCGTGCTGCCAGCATGAACTGAACGGTCAGATGAAGAATGATCTTCTCCAGCCGATCTTCCAGTATGGAATCATCAAAGAGCGCGTTGCGGCATTGTTTACGGATGCGATGCGTGCACAGATTTTAGAGTCTGTGGGATACCGGACTCAGATCCTAGAGTTCATCGATATGGAACACACACCCAAGAATATTCTGATCCGTGCGGTAAAACAGGGTGGACCGAAAAATAATAAAAAAGAGCTGGAAGCAATTATGGATGAACTCCACATTGAACCAACTCTATATAAACTGTTGAATTAGATGATAATAACAGACCGGGTATATTCGTTTCGAACGGATTGCCCGGTTTTTGTTTGCTGCACCATTCGATAGATATCGGCGCACTGAACATGCTTTTCAAACAATGAAAAAGCATCAGTGGTTAAATAGGAGGAGGCCGCAGCTGTTTTCGTGATGATCGGTACGGCTGCATTCTTTTTCATTGAAGAAAGAAGAGGAGAGGCGTCCTTTTTAAAACCAAGAATGCGAATCCATGGAGCTGAGTTCATCTGCTTATAGCGTTCGGTTTCCTCTTTCGTAATTTGAAGCATCACATTCAGAAGACATCGATTCACTCTGGTATAGGTATATTGTCGGTCTTTTCTCTCGGACACAAGATCACTGGCATTTGAAAAGTTCCGGCGTTCGTGGAATAGTTTTCGTGACAGATCGTCCGGCATACCGGAAATCATTGCCAGATCCTCTTTCGTAGCGCGTAGAATCCGATCGTTTATCAGCAGAGAAAAATCGTCGAAGGTTACTGGTGGACATTGTTCCTGTTGAAGAGAATCGAAAAACTCTGTGGGCATGATCTGATCCAGGAACTTCCAATCGCGATTCAGAATGGCTTTTCTCGCTGCTGTGGCAGATGCAAAAGAACCAAGAGATTCTTCACTGTGATATCCGGGGTCTGTTCGTTGAATTGTAACCGGCTTCATAGAAGCGTGGAGGCGGCGGATGGACTTCATATACTCAATAGACAAAATATCATTTGGAGAAGAAGGGATATCTGCAAGGTCTCTATATGCTTCTGCTCTGGCTTGTGGCCAGGAAAGTCCGGCCTTTAAACCATTTTTTATTTTATCAGAGATTTCGGCAGATTCATGCTCCAGAATATCCGTGTGCCGCATTAACTGTTCTAAGTCTCCGGATTCGCTGCCAAAGCAGAGATGATCACAGACACCTGTGGAGTTGAGGATACTGACACCACAGTCCGAAAAGTCAGGGGCAGCGGATACGGATCCGAACACAGGCATTTCCAGGACAAGATCAGCACCGGACATAAGAGCTGCGCGCGCACGCATATACTTTGAGTATATTGCAGGCGTACCGCGCTGGGTATAGTCGCCGCTCATGATCACAATGACATAATCGGCGCCGGTAATCTCTCTGGATTTAGCGATATGGTATTTATGACCATTATGAAATGGGTTATATTCTGCGATGATACCAGTCACTGTCATAGTCTGATTCCTCCTGCGAATCTTTGCCTGCCGATTCTGTATCTATTCTTAGAAAGTTTACAAAATTCATGTAAATACTATAGTATAAATGAAAGTTTTGTGCAAGATTAAATTGTTATCTGTTAAAAAGTGTGATATACTTTTATACAAAGTATCAAATTATAGAATAGTTGATGAACGAAAGGAATGATTCTATGAAACTGATCTATGCAATTGTACGTTATGATAACGAGGATGAAGTAATCAATGCACTTACCAAGAAACGTTACAGCATTACAAAACTGGCTACTACTGGTGGATTCCTGAAAAAGGGAAACACAACTCTTATGATCGTTACCGACGATGATAAGGTTGACGACGTGATCGAGACGATCAAGAAAGAGTGCGGAAAGCGCCAGACGATTACGATCAATATGCCATATATCTCCGGCGGAGCTATGATGAACTATGCAACTATGCCGACAACGGTAG
>JAFSFU010000044.1 GCA_017435025.1 Lachnospiraceae bacterium
AACTGTTTTACCTTATCCTGAGCAGCCAGCATACGTGTGGAACCGCCTACAAGAAGAACCTTGGAGATTTCAGCTGCTGTAAGGCCTGCATCCTTTAATGCGTTCTGTACTGGGACTGCTGTTCTTTCGATCAGATCTCTTGTAAGTTCATCAAATTTTGCTCTGGAAAGGTTCATATCTAAGTGCTTCGGTCCCTCAGCAGTTGCTGTGATGAACGGAAGGTTGATGTTTGTTGTAGTTGCTGTGGAAAGCTCTTTTTTCGCTTTCTCAGCAGCTTCTTTCAGTCTCTGAAGAGCCATCTTGTCGCCGGAAAGGTCTACGCCTTCTGCCTTCTTGAACTCATCGATCATCCACTGTGTGATCTTGTTATCGAAGTCATCACCGCCGAGACGTGTGTCACCGTTTGTTGCAAGAACTTCGATTACGCCATCACCGATCTCGATGATGGAAACGTCGAATGTACCGCCGCCAAGGTCATAAACCATGATCTTCTGCTCTGTCTCGTTATCAAGACCGTAAGCAAGTGCAGCTGCTGTCGGCTCGTTGATGATACGTTTTACATCAAGACCTGCGATACGGCCTGCGTCTTTTGTTGCCTGACGCTGAGCATCGTTAAAGTAAGCCGGAACTGTGATAACAGCCTCTGTTACCTTCTCACCGAGATAAGCCTCTGCATCAGCTTTCAGCTTCTGAAGGATCATAGCGGAGATCTCCTGCGGTGTATACTTCTTATCTTCAATTGTTACTTTGTAATCAGTACCCATATGTCTCTTGATAGAAGAGATTGTTCTGTCAGCGTTTGTTACAGCCTGACGTTTTGCCGGCTCACCTACCAGTCTCTCACCAGTTTTTGTGAAAGCTACGATAGACGGAGTTGTTCTAATACCTTCTGCGTTCGCGATAACAGTTGGCTTACCGCCTTCCATTACAGCAACACAGCTATTTGTTGTACCTAAGTCAATACCAATAATCTTGCTCATTTTTATTTCCTCCTGAAATAATTGAAAAATATACTAAACTGTTAGTTTGCTACCTGAACCATGCTGTGGCGTACCACGGAACCGCGGTATGTGTATCCCTTCTGGAATTCAGCTGCCACAATATTTTCGCCGAGATTTTCATCTTCTACATGCATCACTGCATTATGGAAATCCGGGTTAAACTCTTTACCAACTGCTTCGATCGGATGTACATCCATATCTTCCAGCGTCTTCATCAGCTGCTTATAGATCTTCTCCATTCCATCCTCAAAAGGAGTTCCTTTTAAGTCTTCCGGAACCGCTGCCAGACCTCTCTCGAAGTTGTCTACAACCGGCAGGATCTTTTCGATCACGCTCTTCGCACCAACCTCATACATTGCAGCCTTTTCTTTTTCTGTACGTTTTCTATAGTTGTCAAACTCTGCCATAGAACGTTTCAGTTTATCATTTAACTCCTCGATCTGAGTATCTCTCGGATCTTTTTTCTTGCTGAAGAAGCCCTTCTTTTCTTTTTTCTCCTCAGTTCCCTCGGCGTTTTCTTCTTCTGCAGCTTCCACTGCCTCAGATTCTTCCGCTGCTGCCTCAGCAGTTTCCTCAGAAGCTTCGGCTTCGTTTACTTCTTCTTCCAGGTTTCCCTTTTCTCAGTCCTTATCTGTCACTTGAAATCTTCACCTTTCAATTTATTCTTTATTAAATGTTTCATTTAACTGCGAAACAAGAGTTCGCAGAGTACCTACTACTTTTTCATAATCCATTCGCTTCGGACCGACAATACCGATCGTTCCGCGAAGTCCGTCACCCAGCACATAATTGGCAGTAACCACGCTGCAGTCTTTTAAAGACTGTATCGGTGTTTCATCGCCGATATAGACCTGGATCTGAGAGTCAGAGACTGCCGGAAGCTGTTTGTCATCGAACAGTCCTTTCAACAATTCCTTCTGCTCCAGCGTACTGATCAGCTGGCTGGCTTTCTGCGTATCGGAAAGTTCCGGATACTTGAAGATATTTGTCGCACCGCTGGTATAAATCTGAAGGTCATCATTCTGCGCCTGGATCGCTTCAGCCACTTCGTTGAGAACCAGTTCCACCACCTGCCGGTGCTCGCCCGCCTGCTCTTTAAGCTGCGCGATCATTCCAAGATTGATCTCCTGCATCGTCAAACCGTTAAGACAATTGTTCAACAGGATATTCAGATTCAGGATTTCTTCGTTCGTCACATCTTCTTCCAGATTTACAAACGAATTACGGATAATATTACCTTCCACAACGACTACGATCAACAGTTTCTTCTCTTCCACTCTGGAAAGCTGGATAAATTTCAGCTTTGTCTGGTGGTAAGTCGGACCACTGATCATTGTCGCATAATTCGTATTGTGAGCCAGGATCTGCGCCATATGCTTCAGCAAATGCTCCACCCGGTCAACTCTCTGGATCATCAATTCCTGAATTTCATTGACCTGATCATTCTTCTCTTGAATGATCTGATCAACATAGAAGCGATATCCTTTATCGGAAGGAATGCGTCCCGCCGACGTATGCGGCTGGATAATATATCCCATCTCCTCCAGATCAGACATCTCATTTCGGATCGTCGCAGAGCTCAGCTTCAAGTCAGAATATTTCGAGATTGTTCTGGATCCAACCGGTTCACCCGTCTCCAAATACGTCTGGATAATCGCCTTTAATATTTTTTCCTTTCTCTCGTCCAGCTCCACAAATTCACCTCTTTCGTTTTGTTATTAGCACTCTGTTTCGTGGAGTGCTAACATTTACAGTTGATAATATATAACGAGACACCTGTTTTGTCAAGGCTTTCTTCGTTATTTCATACTTTTTTCATGATTTTACCGTTTTGTTTTTATTTGCATTTCTTCTATAATAAACAACCATGATAACTCTTACAAAACACTTACATTCCTTGACATTTAACACTTTTGTAAATATAATGAAATAAATCTTTTATTTTTGATGATTTTTGTAAATTTAACAGATTGTGAGGTTACAATATGAAAAAACGTTTGTCACTCCGCTTATTGACAGCCGGAACTGCTTTCCTTCTCTCTGTGGCTGCATCTTTTCCTGCATGGGCAGGACAGATCACCGGTCATTTAGATACTGTTTCTGCATCCTCCATCACCGGATGGGCCTGGGACAAGGACGAGCCGGACAAACCACTGACCATCGAACTTACCATCAGCGGCGAATCCATGGGACCGGGTGGTTATACAGTCGTGACTACAACTGCAGATCGTGAAAGAGCCGATCTGGGACAGGTTCTCGGATCAACCAAACATGGCTTTACATACAACGTTGACTGGTCTCAGTATCCGGGTAAATCATTTAACGTCACCGCTGTCGCAGTAAACGGAGATGTAAAAACACCATTGATCGGATCTCACTCTTTTAATAGAGAAGAGACAGCCTCTGTCGTTGTTCCGGCCGAAGTTACAAAACCGGCAACCGTTGAATCCGTCACTCCGGCTCCAACTGCATCTGAAACAAAAACGGATGACGCAAAGGCCAATATGGCTCTGGGTCCCGGCTTCGCAGGAAATGCAGGATTGACTCCGACAGCTTCTAATAATAAGGAAACAGGAAGTCAAACCGGCCCAGGCGCATCAAAAACACACGCAGTCGAAACCGGCGAGCCAGACGAGTACCTTGGCTCCTTCCGAATCAGCGGTTACTGTAACTGTGTAAATTGCTCCGGCGGCTACACAAAAACATACTCAGGAGCTGTTCCACAGGCAGATCACACAATTTCCGCTGACCTGAACCGTTTCCCGCTGGGAACCAAACTTCTTATTGATGGAATCATGTATACAGTAGAAGACAAGGGAAGCAGTGTTGTGGATGACCGCCTCGATATTTTCTTTGCAACTCATCAGGAAGCTGTTGGTTTCGGACTCCAGACTAAGGACGTCTATTCTGTTAAATAATTTGTAAAATCTCTAAAAATTTCATCCCCCACATGTGGGTTTTAATCGCAGGATTTGGACCCATATATGGGGGATTTTTCATGTTTTTCGCCCACATGTCACCCACTTTTTTATTTGAGGGGGGTTGACAAATCCCGAAAAACGTGATAAATATGTACTTGTTTCCAATATGTTACATTTTTGTAACATTTTAATCATACTTTTTTAATAGTTCATTTAACAGTTCAAAAGGAAACAAGAAAGGAATATTTTTAGAAATGAAAAAGACAAGACTGATGGCTGGTGTTTTCATGGTAATGCTCTTCACAATGATCAACACAGCCTGCGCCTTCGCGAATACTACTATTGACGGTCACTTAGACAGTATCATGGGAAATACCATTGCCGGATGGCTTTGGGATTCCGCTGACCCGGAAACCTCCCAGACAGTCACAGTAACCGTTACCAACCGCTCCACAGGTGAGATTGCTGCCACTGAAACACTTGTGGCAAGCGAATACCGTGATGATCTGAAAGCCCACGGAAAAGGAACCGGAAATTACGGTTTCCATGTTCGTATCGAATGGGACACACTCCCGACAGCCGCATATACGGTTAGCCTTTCCTGCGGAGATGTTATGATCCCGCGTACCATGTACCATGCAAACGGTGATATTGCTTCCCAGTACGGCAACCTGGTTCCGCTGGGAACCTTCAAGACCACCGGCTATTGTCCGTGCTACCAGTGCTCTGAAGGCTGGGGACGCCACACAAGCTCCGGCGCTCTTGCGACAGCAAACCACACGGTAGCCGTTGACAGACGTGTGATTCCGCTCGGCAGCCGTCTCCTCATCAACGGTCAGGAGTATGTTGCTCAGGACGTTGGCGGCGGTGTAAGAGGCAATCACATCGATATTTATTTCAACACACACGCTGAGACAAGACAGCATGGTGTACGAAACGCAGAAGTTTATTTAATCAAATAAGGAAAATCCCTAAAAGACATCTCAACGGCATGAAACTGTACACGAGATGTCTTTTTTCTTACATTTTTCCTAATGTAACTGTCCGTCAATTGATGATTTGGCAGAATAATGATATAATATTCAACATCCAAGTTTTATCGAAAGGAGTATTAACTTTTATGAAGAAAAAAAGGTTTTCTGCTATTCTGGGAAAACTGGTCCTCTCTGTGGCGGCAATCTTTCTGCTGTTTTACATTATGCTGCCGCCGCTCAATATACGCAGCAAGGATTTTTTCATTTTCCTGATCCTCAGCATTTTTATCGTATTGACGATCAATTTCCTGAGCTATATGCGTGATTTCTTTGCCGCTTTCGGTGCCAGAAATCATATGCAGATTGAGCGCGACCCTTATACCGGACAGATCCGATTCGGTGTCCACCCAACAGAAGAAGTCGAAGAGGAGCCAAAACCAAAAGCCTCCCTCGCAAAACCGTTAAAATATGGTTTTGCACTGATTGGTATTATAATGGCTCTGATGTGTGTCGCATCCCTGCTCGGTGTAAAACTCTTCAACGCAACCCGTTATCGTGATCTGATCATTATGGAAAACGGCGACTTCTCAGCCGATGTCGCAGAGATCAGTATGAATCAAATTCCGGTGGTTGACCGGGATACCGCAACGAGACTCGGAAGCCGAAAACTCGGTGAAATGTCTGAACTGGTATCCCAGTTTGAGATTGAAAACGCCTACACACAGATCAACTATCAGGGGATGCCGTACCGCGTAACCCCGTTGGCCTATGCCGACGCGGTGAAATGGTTATTTAATATGAAAACCGGCCTTCCGGCTTACATTACTGTCAATATGGTGACCCAGGAGACGGACCTTGTCTGGCTTGACAGTGGTATGAAATATTCTCCAAGTGAATATTTCTTCCGCAACATCTACCGCCATCTCCGCTTCCTTTATCCGACTGAAATCTTTGAAAGCGTATCCTTTGAAATCGATGACAATGGAATACCGTACTGGGTAGCTCCAACAGTCCGCTATCGCATCGGCTGGTGGGACGGTAAAGATATTGACGGCGCAATCCTCGTAAATGCGATCACCGGCGAATCCGTTTGGTATGCGAAAGACCAGGTTCCGCAGTGGATCGATCAGCTTTATGACTCCGATATGATCATCACGCAGCTGGATGACAATGGTCTCTTCCAGAATGGTTATATCAACTCCATCTTCGGTCAGAAAAATGTACGCCGCACCACTTATGGTCACAACTATATGGCTTTAGATGACGACGTTTATCTTTACACAGGTATGTCCTCCGTCACCGGCGATGAATCCAACATCGGTTTCGTACTTGTCAACCTTCGCACAAAGGCAACAAAATTCTACACCGTCCCGGGTGCAACCGAAACATCCGCGATGGAATCCGCCCAGGGTCAGGTTCAGCACTTAAAGTACTCCGCTACTTTCCCGCTGCTCTTAAATATTTCTGACCGCCCAACGTATTTCATCTCCTTAAAGGACGATGCTGGACTGGTTAAGATGTATGCATTTGTTGATGTGGAACAGTACCAGATCGTAGGTACCGGTCAGACCATCGACGAAGCACGAAAAAATTACCGCGCAGCTCTGAATCTGGAAGATGTGGAGACAAAAGATCCGGTTGATGTGTTGGAAAAATCCGGTATGATCGAGTCTATCGCAGACGTGGTTATCTCCGGAAATACATGTTACTACTTCACACTAAAAGGTTCCGATAACGTTTACGCGGCTTACGTAACGGTCAATGAAAATCTTCCGTTCCTGACTCCGGGAAGCAGGATCAGCTTCACTTACACAGAAGATGAGACACCAATGCAGGTAACGGAAATTCAGAACATCAAATTAGCAAACTAAACATTCAAAAAGGCATCGTCTCAAAAGCGATGCCTTTTTTATTTTGAATATAGATATTCTTAACCCTTTACACCACCGGATGTAAGACCTGCAACGAGATGTTTCTCGATCATCAGGAAGAGAACAACAACCGGGATTGTCGCAAACAGAGATGTTGCGAACAGATACTGCCACTGGATGAAGTTGAATCCGTAGAATACGTTGATACCAACGGTAATCGGCTTCAATACGTCAGTGGAGATCAATGTTAATGCGATTGTATATTCGTTCCATGCATTGATGAATACGAAGATCAAAGTAGTGATGATACCCGGTGCTGCCATCGGAAGAAGCACACGGATCAGAGAACCCACGGTACCGCAACCGTCAATCTTAGCTGCCTGCTCCATATCCGGAGAGATGGAGATAAAGGTACCTCTCAACAGCCAAATTGTAAACGCCTGGTTAAATGCAGCATTCAGAAGAATAAGACCCAGAAGGCTGTCATTCAGGCTAAGGCTAACCATAAGCTTATAGATACCTACCAGCAATACTACCGGAGAGAACATCTGGCTCATGATAACGGCGCCCATGAAGAAACCTTTGCCTTTGAATTTCATACGTGCCAGCGCATAGGCAGCCGGAATACCACAGATAATCGCAATGGCAGTTCCACCGCCCGCAACGATCATGGAGTTCATGAAATACTTGAATACCGGCGCTGCAGACCAGATATCGGTAAAGTTCGACCACTGCCAAACCTGCGGAAGGATATGGTCAATTGCATACATTTCATCATTGGTCTTAGCTGCTGTAATGAACATTACAAAGTACGGATATAAAATCACGATACAGAGAACAAACACAAAAAGATATAAGGCAACACTCTGCCACGGTTTTCTTTTATTCATTAGTTGTCCTCCTCTCCGCGAAGCGACATGATCATATAGATACTAGCGCAGATCGCCAAAATAACGAATCCGATTACAGATACGGCTGCCGCATGTCCACTCTTACCATCCGCGAAGGATAACTGGTACAGATATGTAACCAGCGTATGGGTCTGATCCGCCGGAGCACCTTTGGAAATTGTCCATACGATCGGGAAAGAGTTAAATACATAAATAATATTCAGAACCGTAGATACCGTTAAGCTCGGGCGAACTAACGGCAATGTAATATTGAAAAGCTTATGCCAGAAAGTTGCACCGTCAACAGCGGATGCCTCATAAAGGCTGCTGTCAATACCCTGCAAACCGGAAAGTACGCAGAAGGTAACAAACGGGAAGGTAACGAAAATACCTACCCAGCATTCCCATGCAAACATTGCCTGCGGTGTCGCAGTCCAGTTTACAAAGGAATCGATCAAACCGAGGTTCTTTAATAATACGTTAAGAGAACCGTAATCGGCGTTGATGATATATTTCCAGATTACAGACTGGATAATCAGAGCTGTTGCCCACGGGAAAATAACGATCGCACGTACGATCTTACGGCCGCGGAACTTTTCGTTGAGGATCATAGCAAGGATAAAGCCGATGATTGTAGAAATACCTACAACGGCAATTGTCCATACCACAGTATTCTGTAAGGTTGTCCAGAATGCCGGTTCCTCAAACACTTCCAGATAGTTCTGGATTCCGTTGAAACCCTTGATCTTACCGGTACGACCAACTTCTGAGAAAGAAATCTTAAACACGGTATAGATCGGAACAAGGATCATTACAACCATAAGAACAATACTCGGTAACAGCCAAACGTACGGTTCAATCGCTTTCATCACCTTTTTACTGCTCTTTGGTGCGCTGTTTTGACTCATTGATGCACCTCCTTATTTTTACCGCAGCAATGCGGTATTGGCCATCTTTTATAATCGTGCCTCCCAACCAATTATAAAAAAACCGAGGGACCGAAACCATTCCGGCCCCTCGAAAAAATTTCGGTAGATGTTAAATAATCTGCTTCAGATTATTATTTTGTAACGCTCTCCTGAAGTTTGTCAAGAGCTTCCTGTGCGCCGATGGAGCCTGTGCAAACCTGCTGCTCAACGTCGATAACGCCGTTTCTTACATCCATCCACTCAGCTTTCTGCATCGGATAGAACTGACAGCTCGGAAGTAATGCGCAGAATGTAGCGAAGTATTCACTGCTGCCTGTCTTATCAGAGCCACCTACAATGTGGTTCTCTGCGTTCTTTGCAAGGTACTCGGAAGCATCCAGTGTTGCCGGAAGGAAGCCTTCGTATACCATGTAATCAGCATATGTTTCCTGTGCATAGAAAGCATCGAAGAACTTGGAGATAGCTGCTGTACGAGCATCCTGGTTCTCAGCATCCTCATCAGCAAATACCATTAACTGGTCACATACACCAAGAGCTACCTGCTCACCCGGAAGATCTGCTGCTACGTAGTTAACTTCGGAATCAGCAGCTACCATGTTCATCGGACCAATCATCATAGCAAGTGTGCCAGCGGAGAAAGCGTCCTGAAGCGGGTAACGTGTATCTGTGTACGGAGCGGAGTTACAGTAACCGGAGTCGATGAGCTGCTTGATGAACTCTACAGCCTGTACGTTTTCTGCGCTGTTAAGAGCCCAGTTGCCATCAGCGTCAACATAACCGCCGCCGAAGTTCCAGGAGTAGTAAGAGAATGCAGCCTGACCTTCGTCAGTGGAGATATCAAGACCCCACGGAACGATCTCGTCACCGAATGTGTCTTTGATTGCCTGACAAGCTGTAAGAACTTCGTCCCAAGTTGTCGGAGCAGCTTCGATACCAGCCTCATTTAAGAGGTCCATATTACAGAAGAGTGCACGACAGGAAGCAAGGATCGGAAGTGCCCATACTGTACCGTCGATTGCGTTGGACTCCCAGAAGGACGGGATAATGTTAGCCTGTACTTCTGCGGATGTGTAATCTTCTGCTTTCATAAGAAGATCGTCTGCTACATAATCAGCAAAACCACTAATATTCAGGATATCCGGCTGCTCATTTGTAGAGATACGTGTGTTAACAACTGTGTAGATATCGTTCCAGGAAACGATTTCGATGTTCAGGTCGATGTTTTCATTTGCTTCTTCGAAGTTAGCCTCGAAGTTGTTCCACCAATCCTGTGTGTAGTTACCGTACTGAGAGATGATAACATCAAGCTCAACCGGCTCTGCTACTTCTTCTTTAGCAGCTTCTGTAGCTGCTTCTTTCGCTGCCTCTGTTACAGCTGCTGCTGCTTCAGTTGCTGCTGCTTCTGTTGCTGCTTCTTCTGCTTTGCTACCGCAACCTGTAAGTGTACCAAGTACCATTACGGACGCAAGAAGAACAGATAACATTTTTTTCATATCAAATTCCTCCCTTAAATAAAAGTTTGTTGCTCAGAAATACCGCACCCCATCTAAACGCAGTATCCCTTGTCTCCATAATAGTCGAATTTGTGTGTATTGTCAATAAAAATTCGTCTTTTTATTGTTATTTTTTAGTCAATCTGCATATTTCCCTTGCCGAACCACGTTCTGTACAGTATAATAGAAATAAGTGTCGGAGTATGCTTTCCGGCACTCCAATCGTCACCTTCCTCTGCTACTCCATTATTACACTTATATAGCAGAGAAGGATGATAAAGGAGGATATAACCGCGTCGACTTGCGGTGCGGCAGTGTGGAGACCTGTCGTAAGGTTCCGGGTAAGAAGTTCAGCCCGTGAGCGAGATGGAATCCGGCGGAGGCCATTCCATTAAAGTCGTTTTATTATGGCAAATATGACACTGAAAGGCATCATGAAGATCTACCCAAACGCAGAAGGTTCTAAGCCGAAAAAGAAAAAAGGTGCTGCTGAGGAGAAGAAAGTAAATCTTCAGGTTACTGAAAAGGGCGTTATCGCCGTTCAGGAATTCAACCTTGATGTTGCGGACAAAGAATTTATCGTTCTTGTAGGTCCGTCCGGTTGTGGTAAATCCACAACTCTTCGTATGATCGCAGGTCTGGAAGAGATCAGTGAAGGTGAACTCTACATCGGTGACAAACTGATGAATGATGTTGAGCCGAAGGATCGTGATATCGCAATGGTATTCCAGAGCTACGCTCTGTATCCGCATATGTCTGTTTATGACAATATGGCATTCCCGTTAAAACTTCGTAAATATCCGGCAGATGAGATTGATCGTCGTGTTCGCGAGGCAGCTGATATCCTTGATATCACACAGTACCTGGATCGTAAGCCGAAAGCACTTTCCGGTGGTCAGCGTCAGCGTGTAGCGATCGGCCGTGCGATCGTTCGTGAACCGAAAGTTCTCTTAATGGACGAGCCGCTTTCCAACCTGGATGCGAAGCTTCGTAACCAGATGCGTGCCGAGATCATCAAACTTCGCCAGAAGATCAATACAACGTTCCTCTATGTAACTCATGACCAGACAGAGGCTATGACTCTCGGTGACCGTATCGTTATTATGAAAGACGGTTTCATTCAGCAGATCGGTACTCCGCAGGAAGTATTCGACCACCCGAGCAATCTGTTTGTAGCAGGTTTCATCGGTATGCCGCAGATGAACTTCTTCGATGCTGAACTGGTTGTTGAAAACGGAAAGTATTCCGTAATCATGGATACAATCAAGGCAGAACTCTCCGAAGACAAACAGAAAGCTCTGGCTGCTAAGAAGGTAGCTGCACAGAAGATCACTCTCGGCGTTCGTCCGCACCACATCTCTCTTGCAGAGGGCGCAAATACAGCCGCTGCTACTGTTGACGTATCCGAAATGATGGGCAGCGAGATCCATCTCCATGTAAACTCCAACGGCAAAGACGTTGTTATCATTGTCCCGTCCCTCGGAATCACAGCTGAACAGAGAAGTTCCTTCACATACGGCGGTAATATCAGCTTCACATTCGGCGGCAACGTATGCCATGTATTTGATAAAGATGGTAAGAATCTGGAGTTATAATTCCGGTTTTGATCACCATTACTTCTATATAAATAAAACAATATAAATAGTTGAATTTCATATTGGGAGGCAATACATATGAATAACAAACCTGTTCTGGTCGTTATGGCAGCCGGTATGGGCAGCCGTTACGGTGGTCTGAAACAGATCGATCCGGTTGGCAACCACGGCCAGCTGATTATTGACTATTCTATTTATGATGCAAAACGTGCCGGCTTCGAGACCGTTGTATTCGTAATCAAACACGAGATCGAAGAAATGTTCAAAGAAGCGATCGGCAATCGTCTTTCTAAATTTATTGATGTAAAATATGCATTCCAGGAGATCGCAGATCTTCCGGAAGGTTATTCTGTGCCGGATGGACGTACAAAACCGTGGGGTACTGCCCATGCGATCATGGCAGCACGCAAAGTGGTAGATGGTCCGTTCGCAGTTGTAAACGCAGACGACTACTATGGTCCGGAAGGCTTCAAAGCAATTTATGACTATCTGAGCCAGAACCCGGATCAGCCGGACTGCTATGAGTTCGCTATGGTAGGCTACAACCTTCGCAGCACAATCACAGAAAATGGTTCCGTTGCACGCGGCGTATGCGAAGAAGACGAAAACAACTATCTCGTTCGCGTAACAGAGCGCACATGTATCGAAAAAGACGGTGATGACGCCCGTTACAGCGAAGATGGCGGCAACAGCTGGACTCCGCTTGCAGGTGATACAATCGTATCCCTGAACCTCTGGGGCCTTACACGCAGCTTCATTGACGAAGCAGTGTCCCGTTTCCCGGCATTCCTTGACAATGCCCTGCAGAATAATCCGGCCAAAGGCGAGTTCTTCCTTCCGACTGTGATCAGTCAGCTGATCGAAGAAGGAAAAGCACGTGTAAAGGTTCTCCGCAGTGCAGATAAATGGTATGGTGTGACATACCAGGCAGATAAGCCGGTCGTTGTAAATGCAATTGCAGAAAAGACCGCATCCGGCCTCTATCCGGACAATCTTTGGGAAGAAAAAAAAACTCCTGTAGCTGCTGAAGAAACTCTGGCGGAAGTTCTGGAAGCTTTTGATTTCGGCAACCCGGTTGTCGGTGCGATGAGATTTGGCTATGGTCACATCAACGATACCTTCTGCGTACATACTCAGCCGAAGGACGATCCGTGCAAGTGCTTTATCCTTCAGAGAATGAGTGCTGCTGCTTTCAAACGTCCGGATCAGCTGATGGAAAATATCATCGGTGTAACCGAGTATCTTGGAAAGAAGATCGAAGCAGCCGGCGGTGACCGCAGCCGTGAAGCAATGGAAGTTATCCGTCCGAAGAATGGCGAAGACTTCTACCGTGACAGCAAGGGCGGTTCCTGGAGAGTATATCCGTTCGTTGAAGATATCGCATGTTATCAGTCCGCTGAGA
>JAFSFU010000324.1 GCA_017435025.1 Lachnospiraceae bacterium
ATCCGGATGTGACTGCGACGGCGTCGGAGGATTTCGCGGTAATCGCGGAAAAAGTGCCGAGCGTGTTTATTTATCTTTCCGCCGGATTTGAGGACCGCCGCGGTGAAGCGACGGCCCACAATCCCAAAGTGCAGTTCAACGAAGAAGTTTTGCCGGTTGGGGCGGCATATCTGGCGTATTGTGCAGTACGATGGCTGAACACACACCATGAAAGTACCTGAGAATGGGTGAAACGCCGTCCTATTTTGCAAATACAACTTTGCCGTTCAGTACGGTCATTGCACAATCCATCATCGCATGGATATCTTCTAACGGGCTCTTTTCGAAGATTGCAAAGTTTGCTTTCTTACCAACGGTAATGGAACCGTGAGTTTCTGTTACGGACATCAATTCAGCAGCGTGGATTGTGCCGCATTTGATCGCTTCCATCGGAGTCATTCCGTTTTCTACCATTAAGACTGCCTCGAATGCGGTCTTATCAAATTTGTTGAACGGTGTGCCGGCGTCTGTACCGAGAGCAATCTTTACGCCTGCTTTATGTGCGCGGCGGAATGTATCCATATGCGCTTCAATGGTATTTTCTACTTTTCTAACCATATAATCCGGAATTCCGGCATCTGTACCATAATATTTGATCCAGTACGGAGCAGCCAGTGTCGGAACGAAGAATACGTTGTGTTCTTTCATCCAGTCAAAACACCAGTCGTCCATAAAGAAGCCGTGTTCGATGGAGTCAATACCTGCGCGGAGCGCATTCTTGATACCGGTCATGCCCTGCGCATGTGTGAAGGTCTTTGCGCCAACTTTGTGTGCTTCCTCGATTGCTGCGCGAAGCTCCTCTTCTGTCAGCTGCGGGGAACCCGGCTCTACGCCTTTGGTCATAACGCCGCCGGTTGCCATCAGCTTGATCCAGTTTGCACCGGCTTTTAACTGCTCTCTTGCAGCTTTTCTGCAGTCGTCAGCGCCATCTGCTTCACGGCCTTCTGCGTGGCCATGGCCGCCAGTCATACAAATACATCTGCAGGCAGTCTGCATTTCCGGAGCCAGGATATCACCTTTCATCTGCGCTTCATGAAGATCCACATCGATAAAGTGCGGCGCACCTGCGTCGCGGATGTAAGTAACACCGGAATTGACCAGTGTAGTCAGGTTCTTGATCGCGCGAACAGTCAGACTTGCGTCGGAAAGTGTTTCGCGCGCACCGGTACCTGCGCCGGAGCACATATGTACATGACAGTTGAAAAGACCTGGAAGCATGGTTTTTCCTGTGAGATCAACAACGTCTGCCTCTGCAGGAGCAGCAAGATTTGCTCCGATTTCTTTGATAAGTCCGTTTTCTACGAAAACATCGGTATGTTCCATCACGGTCTCGCCGATCACATCTACGATAGTTGCGTTTTTAAATAATGTAGCCATAAAAACTCTCCTTTTTCTTTCTTCTGCCATTTTCCATATCTGGCAGTCCGAACAAAATTCTCCTTCCTTATTATAACATTTTTCGTAAAAACAGCAAGCTTTCATGCGAGAAAATGATAAAGTGAAATCAAAAGAAAGATTTGTCGGAAAAGTGTGGAAAAGGATGTGGAAAAGTGTGGATAAAGCATTGATGAGCGGTGAAAAATGTGTATAATTATAGTAGGAGTTTGGCTGGGATTGTGGAAAATCCGGCAGATGAGAAGACGGAGAGCATGAATTGCAGGGAGGTAGTTATGCGAAATCATGAAATAATAAACAGGCAGCTGCTTTTAGATGAGAATGGACAGCTCCGGGAGCCGGGGTGGTCCAGACAGTTGGTGCAGGAGTACCGCAGAGAAGATATCAAAGCGCCGAAATTCCGCATCAAAGAGTGTGCTGACGGCGTTCCCAATGGGAACATTTAAACTTCCGTCGGATTCCAAAGACGGTGTGACCATGTACAAGTCGAAGGATAAAA
>JAFSFU010000325.1 GCA_017435025.1 Lachnospiraceae bacterium
GCCGCATAAATTCCCGGAATACCACAGCATAATGATCCGAGGAAAATGATAAATCCTCTTAAAAACATCGTCCAGACGATATTCAGATAATTGCGGTTAAATCCCCAGATCAGTTTACCAACACCGGCGCCACGGTCAAGGACACGGCTTTCCATATAATATCGGTTTTTGCTGACCTCAATGATCGGGACAACAAAGATATTGATCGCCATGCTGACAAACAGTGACACGATGATTGTGCCAACCAAAATGCTTGTAAACATACGGTTTTCTGTCAGAAAATGCTTGATCGCATGGGGCATTTCTTCCACCAGTTCATCCACATCATAGTCACCGGCGAGAACATGCTCTCCCCATTCCAGACTCTCTTCCATAGATTCTGTGATATCTTCCACTTCGCCTCCGATCGTAACACCGCTGCCGCCGACACCCACACTGCCGCTGCCGCCGCTTCCGGTAATAAAGCCAACGATTATGCTGACAATCAGGGCTTCAAAAAAGTATTTTTTCAGTTTTTCTTTCGCTCTTGCTTTTAATTGCGCAGAGGTCCACATATCAATCCCTCCTTCTTTTGTTTACATACATTTTACCATAATCCTATATTGTAAATTATTACTTTTTTCTTATATTGTGATATAATTACTGATAGAAAAACGTAATCTTTTATCAAAGGAGTTATGATTTAAATGGAAATCGAACGCAAATTTTTAGTAGAAACTGCGCCGGAAAATCTTGAATCCTATCCATTTCACATGATCGAACAGGCTTATCTCTGTACAGAGCCGGTCGTTCGGATTCGCCGCGAGGATTCCTCCTACTATTTAACCTACAAATCCAAAGGACTTCTTTCCAGAGAAGAGTACAATCTGCCTCTCACAGAAGAAGCATACCAGCACCTTCTTACAAAAGCCGACGGAAACATTCTAACAAAAAAACGCTATCTGATTCCGGTAGACGGTCGTGACGACCTGACCATCGAATTCGACGTCTTTGAAGGTAAATTTGAAGGGCTCATGTTGGCAGAAGTCGAGTTTTCCTCCGAAGATGAGGCTCTCGCCTTCGTTCCGCCTTCCTGGTTTTCCAGAGACGTCACCTTCACCAGAGAATATCAGAACAGCCGTCTGTCAAAACTGTAAAATGACCGACGCACGAATCCTGCGCATAACCATGTTTTCAAAAAGACCACCATCATTTCGACGGTGGTCTTTGTCATTCTTTACTTTTGGGTCGTAAGCGAAACTTACATCATTCCGCCCATTCCGCCGCCTGCCGGCATAGCCGGAACATCTTCCTTAATGGAAGCTACTACAGACTCAGTTGTAAGAAGTGTGGATGCAACGCTTGTTGCATTCTGTAATGCACTTCTTGTAACCTTTGCTGGATCAAGGATACCGGATTCAACCATGTTCACATACTCTTCTTTATATGCGTCAAAGCCCATACCAACCGGAAGTTCTCTCACCTTGTTAACGATAACGGAACCTTCCAGACCAGCGTTTGCAGCGATATGGAATAACGGAGCTTCCAGAGCCTTTAAGATGATCTTAGCACCTGTCTTCTCGTCACCTTCCAGAGTAGCTGCAAGCTCAGCAACTTTATCTGCTGCGTGAACATATGCAGAGCCGCCGCCTGCGATGATACCCTCTTCTACAGCTGCCTTTGTAGCTGCAAGAGCATCTTCCATACGGAGTTTTGCTTCCTTCATTTCTGTCTCTGTTGCAGCACCTACACGGATAACAGCAACACCGCCAGCCATCTTCGCAAGTCTTTCCTGTAATTTCTCTTTATCGAATTCGGAAGTTGTTTCCTCAAGCTGTTTTCTGATCATACCAACTCTATGACCAATCTCTTCCTTGTCGCCCATACCGTCAACAATGATTGTTGTCTCCTTGCTGATCTTTACAGATTTTGCACGGCCGAGCATGCTCATATCTGCATCTGCAAGATTCAGACCAACTTCCTCAGAGATCACAGTACCACCTGTCAGGATTGCGATATCCTTTAACATTTCTTTTCTTCTGTCGCCGTAGCCCGGAGCCTTAACAGCAACAACTGTGAATGTACCTCTTAATTTGTTTACGATAAGAGTAGTGAGTGCCTCACCCTCGATATCCTCAGCGATAATAAGAAGTTTTGCACCTGTCTTAACGATCTGCTCAAGGATCGGTAAGATATCATTGATGTTGGAAATCTTCTTATCTGTAATAAGAATGAACGGATCATCAAGGTTTGCTTCCATTTTCTCCATATCTGTGCACATATATGCGGAGAGGTAACCTCTGTCGAACTGCATACCTTCAACAAGATCAAGCTCTGTGAGCATTGTCTTGGACTCTTCGATTGTGATAACGCCATCGTTGGAAACTTTTTCCATAGCGTCAGCTACCATCTCACCAACTTCATCGCTGGATGCGGAGATTGCAGCAACTCTTGCGATCTGGGATTTGCCGCTGATCGGCTGGCTCATCTCTGCGATTGCCTTAACTGCCTCGTCTGTAGCTTTCTTCATACCTTTACGAAGAACGATCGGGTTTGCGCCTGCAGCCAGGTTCTTCATACCTTCATTGATCATTGCCTGTGCAAGAACAGTTGCTGTTGTTGTACCGTCACCAGCCACATCGTTTGTCTTTGTAGCTGCTTCTTTTACAAGCTGTGCGCCCATATTTTCGAAAGCATCTTCTAATTCAATTTCCTTTGCGATCGTAACACCGTCGTTTGTGATCAGCGGAGCGCCGAAAGATTTGTCAAGAGCAACGTTTCTGCCCTTCGGTCCGATTGTCACACGTACGGTATCTGCAAGTTTATTTACACCAGCTTCAAGAGCTTTTCTGGCCTCTACGCCATATTTGATTTCCTTTGCCATGATTCCAATTACCTCCAAATGATTATGTCAAAATTCAAATTTGCCGCGTTATCGTGATTCGATATTATTTCTCGATGATAGCAAGAATATCGCTCTGCTTAACGATAATGTACTCACCATTGTCTGCCTTGATCTCTGTACCTGCAAATTTAGAGTAGATAACCTGATCACCAACTTTAACCTGCATAACAACTTCTTTACCATCTACCATTCCGCCCGGACCAACAGCGACAACCTCAGCCTGCTGCGGTTTCTCTTTTGCCTGACCCGGAAGTACGATACCGGATTTTGTTGTCTCTTCTGCTACTAACTGTTTTAAAACAACCTTGTCAAATAATGGTACTAATTTCATTACTGACTCCTCCTTGCTAATTCTGCTTTTTCCTATCCTGACTTCGGATATTTACTGAAGTATACTGCGGGAAATTTACCTCTCCCGTTTCACAAGTAAAGTTATAACACGCCCTGTTAGCACTGTCAAGGTGAGAGTGCTAATTTTTAGGCTTTTTTTCGATTTTTTTCATTTTCTTCATAATTATACCTTTTCAATTCATTGAATTTCGATTATGATGTTGTTATATTGTATTTTGGGAAAGCTATCCCTATAAGATATAGGTGAAAGGAGAATAAAATATGTCA
>JAFSFU010000326.1 GCA_017435025.1 Lachnospiraceae bacterium
GAGCTGGAGCAGATGGATGAACGTTCGCTGGCTGAGAGACTGCGAAAAGTTTCCGTGTTTGCCCGTGTGTCTTCAATACACAAGACACGGATTGTGCAGGCGTTGAAGGCAGATGGAAATGTTGTGGCGATGACCGGTGACGGGGTCAATGATGCACCGGCTTTAAAGGCAGCTGATGTGGGGATCGCCATGGGAAAGAGCGGAACCGATGTGGCGAAACAGGCAGCAGATCTGGTTCTCACAGATGACAATTTTGCTACGATTGAGAAAGCCATGGAGGAGGGCCGAGGTATTTATGAAAACATTAAAAAATCGGTCATTTTTCTTCTGTCGTCTAATTTTGGTGAGATCATGACTATGTTTTTTGCAGTGCTTTTTTCTTTGCCGTCGCCGTTGAAAGCCAGTCATATTTTATGGATCAATCTGATCACCGACTCGCTGCCGGCATTGGCGCTGGGGGTTGACCAAAATGATGGGGAATCGCTGATGGCAGAACCGCCGCGGGGGACGAAGGAAGGCCTGTTTGCGAGAGGAGGACTTGTATGCACGTTTTTTTATGGTGCACTGATCGCAGCGATTAGTCTTATGGCATTTCTGCGAATTCCCCATGGTATTTTGATGAACTTGGGTCTTCCGGCCTCGGTAACTAATATGCAGATGGTTCTGGGCGATCCACAGATATTGCTTCGCTGTCAGACTTATGCGTTCACTGTTCTGGGGATGTCACAGCTTTTCCATGCTGTTGGCATGCGGGATGTACGGAGATCGGTATTTCGAATGAACCACAGAGAAAATCTGCTTATGCTGGCGGCTGTAGTCATCGGCGTACTGTTGCAGGCGTCGGTGACGGAGGTTCCTGTGCTTGTATCCATGTTTCAGACGGCACCGTTATCCGGCGATGAATGGAAAGAGTTGCTTGGCTTTGCTGCCATGCCGATGATCGCACACGAACTGTTAATCTTGCTGGGAAATGTCGGAAATTTGCAAAAAAAGTCATGACAGGTATTCACAGAATGCTAAATTATTGCTAAAATAGGGAACAAGAGAAATACATATAGGAGGAAACGTATGGGCAAGTTAATGCAAGAATTCCGCGATTTTGCTGTGAAAGGCAATATGCTGGATATGGCAGTTGGTATGATCATCGGTGCTGCATTCAAAGATATCGTAAATTCTGTAGTTAACGATCTGGTTATGCCGGTCGTTGGTCTGTTCACAGGAAAGATCGATTTCAGCAACATGTTTATTGCACTGGATGGCAATGAGTATGCAACACTGGCAGCAGCACAGGAAGTGGCAGCGCCGACTTTCAATTACGGTCTGTTTATCACAGAAGTGATCAACTTCGTGATTCTGGCGTTCGTTATCTTTATGATGGTGAAGTGGGTGAACAAGGTTCGTACATCTGTTGAGCCGAAGAAAGAAGAAGTTCCGGCAGCGCCGACAGAGAAGACATGTCCGTTCTGTCAGTCTACAATCAGCATCAAGGCTACAAGATGTCCGCATTGTACATCTGAATTGACAGAATAAGCAAATTTCGTTATACTGATTTGCGGCAGAAACCAAAATGTGAGACCCCGGAGGCGGAGAATGCCTGCCGGGGTTTTTGGTAAATAGAGAGCGGTTGGAGGCATGTCTCCAACAGGCAGGTGAGTGTGAGATGAAGAAGAATATCAGACTGCTTCTGGAGTATGACGGTTCCAGATATGACGGATGGCAGAAGCAGGGAAATACGGATAATACGATACAGGGAAAGTTGGAGGCGATCCTGTTAAAATGGACCGGCGAAAATATTGAGATTCATGGATCCGGCCGTACCGATGCAGGCGTGCATGCAAGGGGGCAGGTCGCAAATTTTCATGTGGAGTCAGAGATATGTCCGAATGCGCGAATGGCTATGGAGTATCTGAACCGGTATCTTCCGGATGATATCCGGATACTGGAAGCAGAGGAAGTGCCGGAGCGTTTTCACAGCAGACTCTGGGCCGTGCGAAAAACCTATGCATATGTTGTGGAGACAGCTGAGAAGAAACAGGTATTTGAACGAAAATATGTGTACGGACTTGGAGAAGCGCTGCAGGTGGAAGCCATGAGAGCGGCGGCCGCTTATTTGACGGGTGAACATGATTTCAAGAGTTTTTGTTCCAATAAGAAAATGAAAAAGAGTACGGTCCGCCGCCTGGATTCCATTGCAATCCGGGAGGAGGGAAGTAAGATCGTATTTGAATATACAGGAAATGGGTTTTTATACAATATGGTCCGAATCATGACCGGAACATTACTGGAAGTCGGATTGGGAAAACGGACACCGGACAGCGTGGAGAAAACAATACTTGCCAAGGATCGTGAGGCGGCAGGAATGACGGCGCCGGCGGAAGGTCTGTTTTTGATGAATGTGGAGTATGAATAAGTGATGGCAGATGAGAAAAAAAATGTTCCTATGACAGAAAAAGAAGTGAAAGCTTGGCTGATTTGGGCAGCGGTGGCTTTAGCTGTTTGTACAGGAGTATCGTGCATATGGGCGATATTGTCCTCGACGCAGAATCGTGAAGCGGCGGTTGTTCTTCAGGTGGAGTCGGAATCGACACTGGAATTTTATCTGAACCGGAAAGGTACGATCCTGGGAGCGATGGGAGATGCAGAGGAGATTTTGCATCATCATACTCTGGAGGAGGGCATCGAAAAGCTGCTGCAGGGATTGTCTGACCATGGAAATTTGAGTGAAGGTGGAGCGGTCATATTTACACTTCGCCCTTATGAGGATGCAAAACGGATTGATCTGCAGCGATTTGCGGAGGAAATCCACGTATATGCCGAATTGTTTTTGCGAAAGAGACATTCCGGCGGTGCAGTTTATGTGTCTGTTTTAGATGAACCGGAAGTTTACGGGGATATTATGGAGGAATTCGACGCCTCTCTTGGAAAAGCAGCACTGGCAGTCAATCTTCTGGAAGAGAATCCGGAACTTAGAAACAATGATTTGAAACGATTGCTGTCATTGCCAATGGACAGACTTTCGAAGGAAATACTGGATGAAAAATATGAAACGGAGTTCATCATTGTAACCGCGAAACAGGTATATATGAAGAAGCAGGAAGAGGATGTGGCGGAAACTTCGGCACAGATTTCTGAGAAAGCGGAAGAAGAGACGACAATGGCGGAAGAGACAGAAGCGGTCGTAGAGACGAGGGCACAGGTTTCGGAAGAAACGGCGCAGGAGCTGACAGAGACCCCAACGGAAGCGCCCACAGAGGCTCCGACGGAAGCGCCGACGCAGGCGCCAACGGAAGCGCCCACACAGGCGCCGACAGAGACTCCAACAGAAGCGCCCACACAAGCGCCGACAGAAGCGCCTACACAGGCACCTGCACCGAGCCAGGGTATGCTGGCCCCCGTTCCGGGAGGCAATTCGGGTGCATCGATCATTCAGCAGGTGATTCCAGTGAATCCGTAAATGCAATTGTTCAAAAAAATGAAAAAATTTCAAAATAACTCTTGACGAATGGCGTTGATTAGTATATAATGACATTCGTTCAAGTGATGGGCTATCGCCAAATGGTAAGGCAACGGACTCTGACTCCGTCATTTTCAAGGTTCGAATCCTTGTAGCCCAGCTAAAAGCTTTCCGAGTGATCGGAAAGCTTTTTTTGTTATATAGAAAATTGCGCTGATGCCTCTTTGTTGACATCTTCTCTGCCCGGAAGTAAAATAGAAGTAACTTTTTATGGATGTACACTGTTCCTGGAAATCAGGGACAGAGAAAGGAAGAGGAATTATGATCGATAGAATTGCAACAAGAAC
>JAFSFU010000327.1 GCA_017435025.1 Lachnospiraceae bacterium
CTTCTACATGATCGCCAATCATCGCTCCAAACTTCTTAAGGCCGGTTTCCACATCCCCCTCATCCGCATGTACACAAACAAGCTTCTTATCAGATTTTACATTTGACGTAATAGAACCGGCTCCCATATGTGCCCGATATCCAAGAATCGAATCTCCTACATAATTGTAATGCGGCACTTCCACATGTTCAAAGAGAATGACATTCTTTAACTCTGTAGAGTTCCCTACAACCGTATCTTTTCCGATCAGAATGTTTTCTCTTAAGAACGCACAGTGTCGAACTTCCGCATGTTCACCAATAATAATGTTCTTTCCCAGATATGCACTTGGAAATACAGTGGCTGTCTTATGCACCCAGACATTTTCTCCACGTTCTTCATATTCATCTGACGGCAGAGAGTTACCCAAGTTGATAATAAACTCTCTGATATGCGGAAGAATCTCCCACGGATACTCGTATGCCTTGAACAGCTCGGCTGCCTGTGTACGGGTCAGATCAAAGAGACTCACAATCTTCATTTCTTCTTTCTTCATCCGAATTCTCTCTTTCCGGTCATTCCTTTGACCCTGTTACTTTTTATAAAACTTTGCTGCTGCATCAAAGTACGGTCGCAGCATATATTGATTGTTTGCCTGCTTTACACTATTTGTCCGCAAAGCAACAAAACGTTCCAGTTTTTCCATATATTCTTCTGAAGTAATGGATCCTTCTGCCACCAGGGTCAGTCCCTTTTCCCAACTGGCCGTAAGTTCCGGATTCAGCAGCTGTTTCATGGAAGCACTGCAAACATCAAATACCATTTCACCCAAAAGTGTTGGCGTGATCACCTGTGTTTTCTTAGTCAGTGACAGATACTTAATATTGAACAGTTTCTTCAGTATCTCCGCGCGTGTCGCACTGGTTCCGATGCCGCTTCCCTTAATCTGCGCTCGAAGTTCTTCATCTTCGATCAACTGTCCGGCATTCTCCATGGCAAGGATCATGGAACCGGAAGTGTAACGTTTTGGCGGTGAAGTCTCACCTTCTTTTATCTCCAAACCAGGAAGGTCCAGTTTTTTCCCTTTTTTCAAAGCAGCGAGCATTGCAAGAAGTGCTTTCGCCTTCTCCCCCTGTCCCGGATCAATCTCCTGCTCTCCAAGAGAATCTTTTCCTTTTCTCTCATTCTCCTCGTTGTCCAACGCTTTCTCTTTTGTCGTTTTCTTTGAAGGCACATGGGCAACCTTCAAATAACCTTCTTCAGCCAGAACTTTATAATTGGCAAAGAAGTGTTCGCCCTGTTTTTCTATATGCAGAGAAAACTTCTGATATACGGCCGGAGGATAAAAAATGCTTAAAAATCTGCGCGCGTTCACTTCATAGACCTTCATCTGCATGGTTCCGAGAGAACGCATGGCACCAAATCCCTGTCCCGTCGGAACGATCGCATAATGATCTGTGATCTGCTTATCATTTACATATCTTGACTTTGCAATACCTCTATAAGAACCACTTTCTAGAATCTCAGATGCAAACACTGCCAATGGTTCAAAATTACGCATTCCACCGATATTCTTGTGAATCTCTTTTGCAACTGCAGTTGAGAGGACGCGTGCATCCGTTCTGGGATACGTGACAAGCTTCTTCTCATACAATTCCTGCACAATCTTTAATGTCTCATCCGGACTGATCTTAAACATCTTGGAACAGTCGTTCTGAAGCTCAGCCAGATTGTAGAGAAGCGGTGCATTCCTGGTTTCCTTTTTCTTATCCAGAGCCACCAGCGTACCTTGCATTGGCTCCTGAGATAAGAGCTGAATCAATTCCTCAGCCGTTTTGCGGTCTTTAAACCCATTCTCCTTATACAAGAGCGGTGTCCCAAAATACCTGGAACCTTCGATCGCTTTCCATTCTGCCTGAATCGTCGTATCACTTTCACCCGGCACGTCAAAGGTCGCAAGGACACGATAAAATGGAGTTTTCACAAACTCGCGGATTTCTCGTTCTCTTCGCACAACCATGCCAAGCACACAGGTCATCACACGGCCAACAGACAGTACCGCCCGCTTTTCATCAAGGTAAGAAGCCACTGCAGGCCCGTAACGAAGCGTGAGAACACGCGAGAAATTGATACCCATCAGATAATCTTCTTTTGCTCTCAGATACGCTGACGCTGCAAGATTATCGTATTCTGCAAGATCCTTTGCCTCGCGGACACCGCGCATGATCTCCTCCTCCGTCTGGGAGTCGATCCATACACGACGGCGATTTTTTCCCTTGACCTCTGCCATCTGTTCAACCAATCGGTAGATGTATTCACCTTCCCGTCCCGAGTCTGTGCAGACATAAATCGTATCCACGTCGGATCGATTCAACAATTTCTTTACTGTTGAAAACTGTTTCTTTACATCGTCAATAATCTGATACTGAAATGTCTTTGGGAGAAAAGGCAGCGTATCCATACTCCAGCGTTTTAAAGCCGGATCATAGGCATCCGGATAACTCATCGTCACCAGATGTCCAACACACCAGGTCACGATCGCCTGTTCTGATTCAATATAACCGTCACTCTTTTTACCGCTGATTTTCAATACTTTTGCAAACTCCTGAGCGACACTGGGTTTTTCTGCAATAAATAATGATTTACCCATTCATTATCCTTCCTGTTTTTTTAGCTGTATTTCCGAAAGAACGACCGCTGCGAACATGAGAACGCATCCAAGGATCATTTTGCCCGAGAGGACTTCTTTCAGAAAGATCACTGAGAAAATTGCCCCAAACACAGACTCCGTTGATAAAAGCAAAGATGATGTATTGGCACTCAGATATTTCTGACCAATGTTTTGTAGCGAAAACGCAATTGTAGTACAAAACAACGCTAAAAACAGCAATCCGAGAATCATGTCACGATCAAGGAGTGCATGAAAATTGTAAGCCTCGACACCATCCAGAACCGGCACCAGAAGCCAGTTGACAGCACCTACAAATGCAATCTGGATGATCGTCAGAAAGATCGGATCATGCTTTTCCGTGTATTTATCAATAAAAATCATGTGAAAGGCAAAACAGAGCCCTCCGAACAAAGTCAGAATATCTCCCTGATTCACTCCCCGGTCTCCGTCCAGTGTCAGCAGTCCAAGACCGATCACAGCAATGATCGCAGCTGCAAAACTTTTATTCTCCGGTCTTCGCTTACTGAAGATCCAATACAAAAACGGAACGATGATCACATACAGCGTTGTAATAAACGCATTTTTGCTCGCCGTTGTATATTTGATCCCGTAAGTCTGAAACAAATACGATAATTCCAGAAATACACCCAGAATCAAACCACACCGCAAACTTTCCCTGCTGCTGTATCTCAGTTTTTTATAAAACACAAGCAACATTGTGATAGATGCCATTGTGAATCGAACTGCAAGCAGGAATGTCGGTGTCAAAGTATAAACTGAATTTTTCATGACCACAAAGGAACCGCCCCAGATCAATGTAGCCAGGAGCAGTCCCATCATGGCAAGTACTTTTGTACCTGTACCATATTGTTTATCCATTCTGTAACCTAAAACTATTTTTTCTTGATATAACCCATATGTGTCAGCATTTCCGCACAAAGCACCGCACCGCCTGCCGCGCCGCGCACAGTATTGTGGGAAAGTCCGATAAACTTCCAGTCATAGACAGAATCCTCTCTCAAACGGCCGATGGAAACACCCATGCCATTCTCAAAATCCACATCTGCAGAAACCTGCGGACGATTCTCTTCTTCCAGATACTGAATAAACTGTTTCGGTGCACTTGGAAGTGCACATTCCTGAGGAAGGCCTTTAAAACTGCGAAGCTTTTCGATCAGCTGATCTTTTGTCGGTTTCTTTCTGAATTTTACAAAAACAGCTGCCGTATGACCATTTAACACAGGAACACGAACGCACTGGCATGTGATTACAGGCTCCTTTGCCTTAACAATGGTTCCATTCTCCAGTGTTCCCCAGATGCGGAGCGGTTCCTGTTCGCTCTTTTCCTCTTCTCCACCAATATACGGAATGATATTGCCTACCATTTCTGGCCAGTCGGAAAAATTCTTGCCTGCTCCGGATATTGCCTGATATGTAGTGGCAACGACCTCATAAGGTTCAAATTCTTTCCATGCAGTTAATGCTGGGGTGTAGCTTTGAATCGAGCAATTCGGTTTTACGGCAATAAATCCGCGTTCTGTACCCAGTCTCTTTTTCTGCGATTCGATCACGTCAAAATGATGCGGATTGATTTCAGGAATCACCATCGGCACATCCGGTGTCCAGCGATGGGCACTGTTGTTGGATACGACCGGTGTCTCTGTCTTCGCATACGCTTCCTCGATCATTCTTATTTCTTCTTTGGTCATATCAACCGCACTAAATACAAAATCAACGGTAGATGCAACCGCTTCAACCTCGTTGACATTCATAACTGCCAGTTTTTTCACACGTTCCGGCATAGGCGTGGTCATTTTCCAACGACCGCCGACCGCCTCTTCATAAGTTTTACCCGCAGATCGTTCACTGGCAGCAACCGTAACCACCTCAAACCACGGATGATTCTCTAAAAGGGAAATGAATCTCTGTCCTACCATACCGGTCGCACCGAGAATACCGACTCTCAGTTTCTTATCCATTTCTCATTCTCCTTTCACTTACTTTTTACTTCCTTTTCCATCTCTCTTGGCTGTTTTTAACCGAGTCAGATGAACTTCTTTTTCTTTGTAAATAATTACCGTTTCCAAACCGGTCAGATACACCTGTTCCAGGGTATCCTTCTTCTCCAGCTTCATACCGCGTACTCCGCGTGTATTCTTTTTCAGTTCCGGAACCTCAGCGATCGGGAACTTTAAGAACATACCATCTTTTGACTGAAGAACAACTTCTCCATCGGTCACGGTCTCTCGGATAACTGCTACTTTATCTTCATCCGCCAGCTTGGTTGCAACCACTGCACGATTGGTCGTAATAAACTCTTCCGTCGGAACAACCTTTACCATTGCCTGCTCCGTCGCAAACAACAGTTTCTTACCTGCAAGCCAAGACGCACAACAGCAAAGAAGAATCCGCTCTTTGGTACCGTCGTATTTACTGATATTCTCAATCGGTATACCTTTATCCTTTGCCTTTCCGGCAGGCACATCCGATATTTTGGCCTGATACAGGAATCCGGTGTCCGTAAACAGACAGATTCTATCGTCGGTCATCACAGGAAGAATATGCACATTTTCATGATTAACCGTATCCTGGTTTCTTTCATAAACCGCTTTTTCAAGTGTTTTGCAGTATCCGAAACGATCCATGACAAACATCACTTCACGGGCCGCTTCTTTAACTTCTTCCACAACAATTTCTTCACTGTCTTCGATCACAGTCTTTCTCGGTGTCGTAAATTCAGTCTTGATCGCATCCAGGTCTTCCTTGATGACGATATCCATATTCTTATGGTTGGAAAGAATATGGCGGTACTCTCGGATTTTCCGAAGAGTCTCTTTGTACGCTTTCTGGAGAGCAATGATCTCCAGACCGATCAGCTTATAAAGACGCATCTCGAGAATTGCCGTTGCCTGACGTTCGGTAAAATGAAGCTTCTTCGCATCATCTTCAAATCCCGGAGCACGGAATTTGATATTTGCCGTATTGCCGGTCATCAGACAGTCTTTTGCATCCTTCATATTTTTAGAGCCGCGAAGAATCGCAATGATCAGGTCGATCACATCGCAAGCTTCAATGAGGCCTTCCTGAACTTCCTTCTTTTCCAGTTCCTTGTTTAAGAGAACATTATACTTTTTCGTCATGTTCTTGTACTGGAACTCCAGATAGGTATTCAAAATCTGTTTCAGATTCATCGTCTCCGGGCGTCCATCATCGATTGCCAGCATATTGACACCGAAGGTATCTTCCAGCTTTGTCTTTTTATATAAGATATTGCGGATCTTGTTTACATCCGCGTCTTTTTTTAATTCCAGTACGATACGGATTCCCTCTTTACTGGACTGATTGGAAATATCCACCACATCCGGAAGTTTCCGGCTCTCTACCAAATCAGCGATATCTACCAGAAGTTTGTTGATGCCGGCACCAATCATGGTATATGGGATCTCTGTGATCACCAGTTTGTCCTTATCGGCTTTTCTCCGGCCAAGTTCCACTTCTACTTTTCCGCGAAGTTTGATCTTACCCATGCCTGTCTCATATATGGACAGCAGATCCTTCTTATTGGCAATGATGCCCCCGGTCGGGAAATCAGGACCCGGCATATACTCCATCAGATCCTGTACCGTCAGCAGACGATTGTCGATATAGGCTTTGACCATATCGATCACTTCGCCAAGATTGTGCGGAGGGATGCTGGTGCTCATTCCGACAGCAATACCCTCTGCACCATTGATCAGAAGGTTCGGAACACGAACAGGAAGAACTTCAGGCTCCTTCTCGGTTTCATCATAGTTGGAAACAAAATCAACCGTTTTATCCAGATCCTTCAAGTAGACCTCTTCCGCGAACTTTTTCAGTCTCGCCTCCGTGTATCGCATGGCAGCAGCTCCGTCACCCTCAATGGAACCAAAGTTTCCGTGACCGTCAACCAGTGCCATTCCCTTTTTAAAGTCCTGGGAAAGGACAACCAGTGTCTCATAAATCGAACTGTCACCATGCGGGTGATATTTACCCATCGTATCTCCGACGATTCGGGCAGATTTCCTGTGCGGCTTATCATGATCCAAATGAAGCTCACTCATATCATAAAGGACACGTCTCTGTACCGGTTTCAGACCATCCCTTGCATCCGGGATCGCTCTGGCGGTAATCACGCTCATGGAATAGTCCAGATAGCTTTTCTGCATTTCTTCGGAATATTCCGTTCTCAGTATTTTCTCTGCCATTTTTTGTAACTCCTTTATGCGTCAATCTCTGCCTCATCGGCATGGTCATAAATAAACTTTCTTCGCGGCGGAACGTCGCTGCCCATCAAAAGCTCTGTCACTTCACTGGCCAGTCTTGCATCTTCAATCTCCACACGCTTTAACACACGATTCTCCGGGTTCAGCGTTGTTTCCCAAAGCTGGTCTGCATCCATCTCACCGAGACCTTTATATCTCTGTAAAGTGAATTCACCTTTATGCGTTCTCTTATATTCTTCAAGCGCTTTATCATCATAGAGATACTGCTCTTCGCCGCGCTTCGGCACGACTTTATATAATGGCGGCATGGCGATATAGACATGACCATCGTAGATCAGCTCCGGCATAAACCGATACAGGAATGTAAGCAGCAGCGTATCAATATGGCTTCCGTCCACATCCGCATCGGTCATAAGAATGATCTTATCATATTTCAGTTTAGATATATCAAAGTCATTTCCGTATCCTTCAGAAAATCCGCAGCCAAAGGCATTGATCATCGTTTTAATCTCCGCATTGGCCAGAACTTTATCCATAGAAGCTTTTTCAACATTCAGAATTTTACCGCGGATCGGAAGAATTGCCTGGAACTGACGGTTTCTTCCCATTTTTGCAGATCCGCCCGCGGAATCACCCTCTACAATGAAAATTTCGCATTTCACAGGGTCCCTGCTTTCGCAGTTGGCCAGTTTTCCGTTGCTGTCGAAAGAAAATTTCGACTTGGACAGCATATTGGTCTTTGCCTTCTCCTCCGCTTTTCGGATCTTTGCAGATTTTTCAGCGCAAGCAATAATTCCCTTTAATGTCTCTACATTTCGGTCAAAAAACAGAACCAATTCCTCACCGGTGATTGTATTGACAGCTTTGGTCGCATCCGCGCTTGCAAGTTTTGTTTTCGTCTGTCCCTCAAAGATCGGGTCCGGATGCTTCACTGCAACTACGGCTGTCATACCATTTCTCGTATCGGCACCGGTGAAGTTTGTATCCTTTTCTTTCAAAATTCCAAGCTCACGTGCGTAGGAATTGATCAGCATGGTAAACTTCGTTTTGAAACCTACCAGATGGGTACCTCCCTCCTGCGTGAAAATGTTGTTGCAGAAACCAAATACATTCTCCTCAAAGGCATCCACAAACTGGAAAGCCACTTCGATCTCCATATTTTCTACATTTCCCTTAAAATAAACCGGCTCATGTACCGGGTCCTTGCCCTGGTTCAGTCTTCTTACATAGGCAATAATACCCTCCGGTTCGGAATAAGTCACCAGTTCTTCTTCTCCGGCTCTCTTATTTTCAAAGTGCAGGGTCAGACGCGGATTCAAATAGGCAGACTCATGGAGACGACTCTTTAACCAATCCTCTTTAAATCTTGTCTTTTCAAAAATAGTCGGATCCGGAACAAAATTGATCTCCGTTCCTGTTGTTTTTGTCTTACCAATCGTCGGGAGAAGTCCGTTATTCAACTCTACAACCGGAATACCTCTCTCATATTCATCGTAATGAATATAACCATCCCTGGAAATCTTAATTGTCAGTTTCTCTGAAAGTGCATTTACAACAGAAGAACCTACGCCATGCAGACCACCGCTGGTCTTATAAGAATTGTTATCGAATTTTCCGCCTGCATGAAGCGTTGCTAGAACCACTCGTTCAGCAGATACACCCTTTTTATGTAATTCCACGGGAATGCCGCGGCCATTGTCCTTTACTGTACAAGAACCGTCCGCTTCCAGTGTAACCCAGATTTCTGAGCAGTAACCGGCCAGATGCTCATCCACTGCATTGTCTACAATCTCATATATTAAGTGGTTTAAGCCTTTTGTGCCAACACTGCCGATATACATACCGGGTCTCTTTCTTACTGCTTCAAGTCCCTCTAAGACAGTGATACTGTCAGCATTATACTGTGCTTTCGCCATGGTAACCTCCAAAATCGTATAGTCCAAACTATTATACACTTATCTCTTTTGATTTGGCAAGTAGTAATATTCGAATGTTTGTTCTATTGCTATATTTAAGAACACGCAATGTCCCCATCTTAACGAAAATATATATTGATTTTTTATCTAGTTCTGTTATAGTTATGTAGTTAAGTAATACTTGGAATCTTTTTCGATTCCCACCAAAAGGAGAGACATTATGAATAAACTTCTTGACCTCTTCTTCACCTTTGCCAGAATCGGCGGACTTACTTTCGGCGGCGGTTATGCAATGCTCCCGATGCTCCAGAAGGAAGTCGTTGAAAAGCGCAAATGGGCTACAGAAGAAGAAATTATGGACTATTATGCGATCGGTCAGTGTACACCTGGTATCATTGCAGTTAACACAGCCACATTCGTAGGACAGAGTACTGCAGGTATCGCAGGCGGTATTTTTGCAACTCTCGGCGTTGTATTCCCGTCCCTGATCATTATTACACTGATTGCAGCTTTTCTACAGAATTTTGCAGACCTTGCGATCGTACAGAATGCTTTCGCCGGCATCCGTGTCTGTGTCTGTGTTCTGGTATTCAATGCAGTGGTAAAACTCTGGAAGAAATCTGTTGTTGATAAAAAGACTCTGGTAGTCTTTCTGATCGTTATGCTCGGTTCCTATTTCACTGATATCACACCGACTGTCTTTGTTGTACTTGCCGGTATCGCAGGTATCCTCTTAAAGAATATGGAGGCGAAAGCATAATGAATATTTTTCTTCAGTTATTTATCGAATTTTTTAAAGCCGGTCTCTTTGCAGTCGGCGGCGGAATGGCAACAATCCCGTTCCTTTATGATATTTCCGACAAAACAGGCTGGTTCACCCATGCAGAGCTGACCAATATGATCGCCATCTCCGAGTCCACTCCTGGACCGATCGGTATCAATATGGCAACCTACGTTGGCTTTACATCTGGCGGTGTTCCTGGTTCTATTATTGCAACCCTCGGACTGATCACTCCGTCCATCATCGTGATCCTGATCATTGCAGGATTCCTGAAAGCATTTAAAGACAACAAATACGTTCAGTCTGCATTCTATGGTCTCAGACCTGCATCCACTGGACTGATCGCAGCTGCCGGTCTCAGCGTAGCTGCTATGGTTGTTCTCGATAAGGCTGCATTTGCAGCGACAGGCAGTATTCTGGATCTAGTAAATCTGCCGAGCATCGTGCTGATGCTGGTGCTCTATTACTTCACTGCCAAATGCAAAAAGACAAAAGGACTTCACGCAGCAGCATTTATTGCAGCATCTGCGGTGATCGGTATCGTGTTCAATCTCGGTGCCATCTAAATACAATTTATTTGACAAAGTAAGACCATGATACAGAGACTTTCCTGTTTCCGTATCATGGTCTTTATCTTTATCGATATACAAATTTTATGATTTACTGATCCAGCTTAATTCCAGCCAATGCCTGTGCAAACGCATTATTCACCGGTTCAGCCGCCTCTTTCCGCTGCTGGTTCATATACTTCGCAACATCCCTCTTGGAAACACCTTTTCCTTCTTTCTTCCGACGTTCCTGGAACGAAGAAAGCTTTTCCTTATAACCGCATTTGCAGACGAAAATCTGTCCATCCCCTTTTCCTCGAAGCTCCAGCTTCTTATGGCACTGCGGACATCGTGCATTGGATGTTCTTGAGATTGTCTCCCGATGACCGCATTCCCGATCCTGACAAACCAGCATTTCGCTGTTCTTTCCTTTTACCAGAAGCATCAACTTCCCACACTCTGGACACTTTTTGTTAGTTAAATTATTATGCCGGAACTTTCCATCTCCGGTTTTGATCTCATCGATCAGGTCTTCGGAATAATCTCGGATATCTGACATAAACGTATTTCTCTTAAGCTTTCCTTTTGCGATCTGGGACAGTTTCATCTCCCACTCTGACGTAAGTTCCGGTTTCTTTAAGTCTTCCGGAACAAGTTCCAAAAGCTGTTTGGCTTTTGAAGTCAGGAGGATGTCTTTCCCTCGTTTTTCAAGAAGAAAACTGGAGAACAGTTTTTCAATGATATCCGCTCTCGTCGCAACCGTACCAAGACCGCCCGTCTCACCGATGGTCTTCACCATATCTTTGTCACGGTTATCCATGTAAGAAACCGGATTCTCCATCGCAGAAAGCAGTGTTGCTTCATTAAAGTGTGCCGGAGGTTTGGTCTTTCCTTCGGTCATGGAGATATTCAGACCGGTTAAAACATCACCCTCTGTTAAGTCGGGTAATATTTGACTCCGATCTCCTCCATATGATACGTCTTCGTCGGTTTCATCATCCGTATCATCACTCTCATATACCACTTTCCATCCGGCATTCTTAACAATATTTCCATGTGCCGTAAACAGCTCGCCACCGATTTCTGCTGTCACGGTTGTCTGCTCATACTCATAGGCAGGATACATGACTGCCAGAAATCTGCGGACCACAAGATCGTAAATTCTTCTCTCGTCGATGGTCATGTGGGAGAGATCCACAAACTGTTCTGTTGGAATGATCGCGTGATGATCAGATACTTTCTTATCATCCACATAAAAAGGGTTCGCAGGAATAGGCTGATTCACCAGCTTTCCTGCATGGCTGCGGTACGGACCGATCGCACAGGCTTTTAAACGTTCCTTTAAAGTCGGAATAATGTCTGCACTCAGATATCTGGAATCGGTCCGCGGGTAAGTCAGCACCTTATGGTTTTCATAGAGGCGCTGCATAATATTCAAAGTGTCTTTTGCAGAATAATCAAATCGTTTGCTGGCTTCACGCTGCAATTCCGTCAGGTCATAGAGAAGCGGTGCCATCGTCTTTTTCGGCGTGCGTTTCACCTGAACGACTTTTGCATCTTGTCCCTGCATTTTCTTTAACAGCTGCTCCATACGTTCTTTCTGGAACGAGGACATACTGCCGCTTTTGGCATCTTTCCAGCTAAGTGTCAGGGTCTTCGTTCTCGCCTTCAATCCGTAATATGACTTTGGCACAAAATTTTTGATCTCTTCTTCCCTCTTTGCGATCATAGCCAGTGTTGGAGTCTGCACACGTCCGCATGAGAGCTGTGCATTGTATTTACATGTAAGTGCTCTTGTTGCATTGATACCCACAAGCCAGTCTGCCTCTGCACGGCACATAGCTGCATCGTACAATGGTTCGTATTCTTTTCCGCTTTTTAAGTTTGCAAATCCTTCTTTGATTGCTTTGTCGGTCACGGAAGATATCCAAAGGCGTTTCAAAGGCTTCTTTGCACCGGCCTTCTTTAAAATCAGTCGCGCCACCAATTCTCCCTCGCGTCCGGCATCCGTTGCAATAATAACCTCATTCACATCATTTCGATGAATCAGCGTTTTTACCGCATGAAACTGTTTGCCGGTCTGCTTGATCACTTCCAGTTTAAAAGATTCAGGCATCATTGGCAGATGCTCCATCTTCCACTCTTTGAATTTTAGATCATAGTCCTCCGGGTCAGCCAATGTGACCAGATGACCAAATCCCCATGTTACAATATATTTTTCGCCTTCCAGATATCCATTTCCGCTCTTTGTACATTTCAACACACGAGCGATATCTCTTCCAACAGATGGCTTTTCCGCAATTACCAGCGATTTCATTCACATTTCCTCACTTTCTATCGAAATGATACTCCTGACTTCATCATATCATATTTATAGCCGTGCTTATATAGATTTTTTCTCACAGCAAAGAAAATTTGAATAACAAAATATATTCAAACCTTCGAAAGTATGCTACAATGAGAAAAAACTAGGACCGGAGGAATCAAATGAGAAAAAAATCATTCGATACATCAGAACGATCCACAGAGAATATAAAAAAAGAAAAACGAGTACAAAGAGACATCCGCTGGGAAAAACTGGATAATACGGCCCACCTGTTTCCTGTAATCGCAGGAGAACGAACTACTAATGTTTATCGAATCAGCGTCACTTTAAATGAACTGATCGATCCGGATCTTCTGCAGGAAGCACTGGATATGGTACTTCCACGTTTTGACGGTTTCAATCTTCGTTTGCGGCGCGGTGTTTTCTGGTATTATTTTGAAGAAAACGGCAAACCGGCACCAAGAGTAAAGGAAGAGACAAAATATCCATGTCGTTTTATCCATGCCAGTCAGAACAACAACTATCTGTTCAGCGTCACCTACTATAAATACCGCATCAACCTGGAAGTATTCCATGTTTTAACAGACGGAATGGGCGGCTTTAATTTTGTAAGAGAATTAACGTATCAATATCTCCGGCTGGCCCACCCGGAACTGGCTGCCAAGACAGGGGATTCCCTCAGCGTTGGAACCACATTGAACCGTGAAGACAGTTTTGTAAAGAATTACAAACGCACATCCCCCAAACGATATCAAACAAAAAAGGCTTATGAGATCAAAGGGGAACGTCTGCGCGAAGGTGAGTTCGGAGTCATGCACGGTTATGTCAACGTGTCAGAACTAAAATCTGTATGCAAAAAATATGGCGTCAGCATCAATGAGTATCTGGTTTCTGCGTTTGTATGGAGTGTCTATACAGAGTGTCTGCATGGTATGCCGTCGGAAAAACCAATCCGCATCGCAGTACCGGTGAACTTACGACCATATTTTAACTCCATAACGACAAAAAACTTTTTTGTGATGATCTCCGCAGAATTCCATCCGATAAAAGACAGCTATTCTTTTGAAGAAGTTGCGAAGATCGTACAGGAAAGCCTGCGAAGTCAGCTGAACCCGGAACACCTGGAAGAAATCTTCTCCTACAACGTATCCGGACAAAAACGCTGGTACTCAAAAATCGCACCGCTTCCGCTCAAGAACCTGATTTTGCGTCAGATTTATACACGTTCTGCACTTGCAAATACATCCACGATTACGAACGTAGGCACCATCGAAATTGATGAACCATATCGTCCATATATTGACCGTTTCCATGCATTTTTGGCATTATCAAAAGGTCAGTACGTAAAGGGAACCGTATGTTCCTACAATGGAACCCTTCTCTTTACGTTCAGCTATGATTTGAAGGAACCGGTCGTACAAACCGGCTTTTTCCGCAGGCTTGCAAAGGACGGTCTTCATGTAGAAGTAGAAAGCAACGGGGTACATTATGTCTAAATGCAATATTTGTAATATTGAAATTCTGGATGAGACTGATCACTGTCCTCTTTGTCATTCCATTTTGACACAGACAGATGAACTGGAAAACATGTATCCGGATGTGAGGATCATGCAGAAAAAACTGGTTCTATTCAGCCGCATCTACTTATTTGCTGCAATCCTCTTCGATGTGTTCCTGATTTCTGTCGATCTTCATCAGGATAAGAGTTCCAGAATCTGGTGGAGCATCATCGTCGGGCTGATCCTGCTTTATATCTATATCTTACTGCGCTATGCGATCTTAGGAAAAGCTGGCTACAAATGGAAAGTGATTCTTCTCACAGCGATTGCTGTGATCTCCGCTGTAGCGATCGATTTTCTTACAGGATATCACGGATGGTCACTGGATTATGTGATGCCGTCCGGCATCCTGATCATGGATGTGATCATTATGATCCTCATGTATTACAACAGCAGAAACTGGCAAAGTTATATCATGTGGCAGATTCTAATGATTCTCTGCAGCATCATACCGATCGTTCTGTACATAACAGGAATTGAACGAAACGCATATATGGCATATCTGCCAATGGTCGTATCCGGCTCACTTTTCCTTGGTACAATGATCATCGGAGATCGCAGAGCGATGCAGGAATTAAAGAGAAGATTTCATATCTAACATAACAAATGGGGCAACTGCTATTTACGCAGCGCCCCATTTTTCTATTCATTAGCCAAAATAAGCTTTGATCAGACGGAATGTCGCATCAACACCGTCCACATGGCTTCTCTCATAACCGTGGGATGCAAATACGCCCGGTCCGATCAAACCATGACGAATATCGTATCCAGCACGAAGAGTTGCCTCAACGTCGGAACCGTACATCGGATAAATATCAACTGCAAAGTCGATATTGTTCTCTTTTGCCAGTTCGATCTGACGTTTCACTACATCATAGTTGTACGGGCCGCCGGAATCTTTCGCGCAGATAGAAACCTGGTGCTCGGTACACTGAAGACCTGTGCCAACGCAACCCATATCAACAGACCATGCTTCTGTTACACCTGCCGGGATAGAAGCAGAACATCCATGGCCTACTTCCTCATAAATTGTAAAGTAAAGGTAGATTTTTCTCTTCGGAGTTACGTTCTCCTCCTTCAGATACTTTGCATAACCCATCAGGATCGCGGAGGAAAGTTTATCATCCAGGAAACGGCTCTTGATATATCCGCTCTCTGTCACACGGAAACGCGGTTCAAAGCAAACATAGTCGCCAACCATAATGCCGAGCGCTTCCACATCAGCCTTAGAGTTTACGTTTTCGTCAAGAACCACTTCGATCGTATCCCAGGTACGGCTTGTAGAAGCATAATCTTTATTCACGTGTACAGACGGATTTACCAGCTGGCAGGTACCTTCATATACGCCATTAAATTTTGTGATTACGCGCACATTCTCAGTCTCCGCATTGTTCGGCTGCATACCGCCGATATTTGTCATTTTCAGACGTCCGTCACCTTTAATCTCATGAACGATTGCACCAAGTGTATCACAATGACCTGCTAAAAGAACAGCATTATTTTCATCTTCACCGCCAAGATCAGCGATCACGCCGCCTTTGATGGTACGATAAGCCGGGAAACCAAGTTTTTCAAACTCACCTAACAGATAATCACCAACGCCCTTGCAATAACCGGACGGGCTGTCAATATTGATCAGATTCTTCGCCTGTTCAACGATATAATCTACATATTTTTTGTTCTCCATTAACATAGCATAATACCCCTTTGTTTGATATAGTTTTTACATCTTCATCTATTATACTGCAATATTCCGAAAGCCACAAGATTAGAGACTCAATTTCTCATAACTCATTTCCAGATATTTTACCAGTTTCCGCTTCAATTCTGCGTGTTCTTCCATATCAAGATTTTCATCCCGCTCGAGAAGATCATCCACATCCTCTGACACTTTTTTCAGAGTTACCGCATCTGTATAAATATCTGCAATTTTAAACTCCAGATCACCACTTTGTCTCAATCCGAAAATATCACCCGGTCCACGCAGACGCAGATCCTCAGAAGCAATAAAGAAACCATCGTTGGATTTGTTCAGAACTTCCAGACGAGCATTCTTCTCAGATCCGCCACAGTTGACTAAAATACAATAAGACTGTTCTTTTCCGCGTCCCACACGACCTCGAAGCTGATGAAGCTGTGCAAGACCAAATCGTTCCGCATTCTCGATCATCATAACCGTTGCATTTGGCACATTTACACCAACCTCTACGACTGTTGTAGACACCAGAACTTGAATTTCACCGGAGGCAAACGCCTCCATGACCTTATTCTTCTCTTTCGGTTTCATCTTTCCGTGAAGATATTCGATACGGATTCCAGGTAAGTTTTCTCTAAGGATCTTCGTATAATCCAGAACATTTTCCGCCTCGATCATCTCGCTCTCTTCCACCATCGGACAGATCACATACGCCTGCCTTCCGTTTTGCACTTCTTTAGCTATAAAATTGTATGCTCTCTTTCGATAACCGGTATCAACCACACAGTTTTTGATCGGCAGTCGGTTGGCCGGCAATTCGTCGATAACAGAAATATCCAGATCTCCATAAATAATAATGGCAAGTGTTCTCGGAATCGGCGTCGCACTCATAACAAGAACATGAGGACGGCTTCCTTTGTTACCAAGAGTCTCACGCTGCGAAACGCCAAAACGATGCTGTTCGTCCGTGATAACAAGGGCAAGATTATCATATATCACTTTATCCTGTATCAGAGCATGGGTGCCAATAATAATGTCCGCTTCGTGAGATGAAATTTTTTCGTAAGCAATCCTCTTTTCCTTTGCCGTCATGGAACCAGTCACCAGTATAACATTTTTCTCAATTCCATGGGCTGCAAAAAGCTCTGTTACCGCCTCAAAATGCTGTCTGGCAAGAACCTCTGTCGGAACCATGAATGCTCCCTGATAGCCATTCTCAGCAGTACGAAGCAATGCCAGAGTTGCTATAATTGTCTTTCCAGAACCAACATCACCCTGAATCAGGCGATTCATGACTGAACCATTGCAGAGATTTTCATAGACCTCTTCCAGTGCCCGCTTCTGTGCCCCTGTCAGTGCGTAGGGAAGTTCTTTTTCCAATCTGCGGCACTGCTCTTCGCTGTTCATAACAAAGGAAGTTTTCCAATCCTGACGTTTCTCTTTCAGCCGTCTTACCGCCATTAAAAAGAGGAAAAACTCATCGTAAACCAAACGCTTTCTCGCAAACAGCAAATCCGTTTCATCCAAAGGAAAGTGGATGTGCTCAATTGCAAAATTATATTCAGCCAGTTCATGTTTTCTTCTAAGATAGGCAGGAAGATAATCACGTTCTAAAACACGAACATCCAACGCCTGTTCCACAGCCGATGTGATCGTCTTATTTCCCAATCCTTTTGTCTGACCATATACCGGACGCATTCTCGTCAACAACTCCTCGTATGCCTCCGGATGAAACATCTGTGGCTGCTCCATTGTTAGACCGTTTTTCTTTCTTACCACTTTTCCACGGAAAATATAGTGACTTCCGGCCTTCAGTGTATTCTTTAAATAGGGCATATGGTACCAGACAAGCCTTAATTTTCCGGTCATATCACTGATTCCGGCTGTGACGATCGACATACCTCCGAAATGTCGTCCGGCTGCACTGCTTTGTAAAAAGCCTTCCACAGTGCCAATCTCATCTTCTTTTAATTCACCGATTGAGCACGGCTCCTTATAAGAATCATAGCCTCTTGGATAATAGTGAAGAAGATCATCGACCGTGCGGATATTCACTTTTTCAAATAGTTTTGCGGTCTTTTCACCGACACCCTTTAATGTCTCAATGGACTGCATGTTATTCATGACAGTTCCTCCATTTGTGCCAAAATTCAGAAAGCTGCCAAACGTGCCCGACCGGGCCGCCTCGGCAGCTTTCCTTACATATTATTCTACAGACAGCAGATAGTAATAAACCGGCTGTCCGCCATTATTCAGTTCTACTTCGCAGTCCGGATACGCTTCCTGAATCTTTTCAACCAACGCCTCTGCATCCTCCTCGGATACATCTGCACCAAAGTATACACTGATCAATTCAGAATCTTCATCCACCATACGGTCCACAGTCTCCATTACAGTTGCCTCGATCTCCTGACCAACAGCCAGCATACCGGAATCACCGATACCCATAATGTCGCCTTCTTTGATCTCCATACCATCGATAGAAGTGTTGCGTACCGCATAGGTAATCTGTCCTGTACGTACACGTCCCATCTCCTCAACCATACCTTCCAGATTATCCTCCGGGGAAGAATCCGGCATAAAGTTAATAAGCGCTGCAATACCCTGCGGAATTGTCTTTGATGGAACTACGATGATCTGCTTATCTTCAACAAGATACTTCGCCTGCTCAGCAGCAAGGATAATATTCTTATTGTTCGGTAAAATGTAGATGACATCTGCATTTACCTTTTCAATCGCGTTCAGCATATCCTCTGTACTCGGATTCATTGTCTGACCGCCTTCGATCATATAATCAGCACCAATACCCTGGAAAATCTCACTCAAACCTTCGCCCACGGAAACCGCGATAAAACCATAGTCTTTTCTCGGTTCTTCTGCCTTCGGTGCCTCCTGAACCGGAGCTGCACTTGCTGCACTCATTTCCAGACGCTCATTGTGCTCTTCGCGCATATTGTCAATCTTCATTCTGGAAAGAGAGCCGTAAGTCAAAGCACGTTCAATTGCAAGACCCGGGTTGTTTGTGTGAACATGAACTTTCACAACATCTTCGTCTGATACAACAACAATGGAATCACCGATGGATTCAAGGAACGCCTTAAACTTCAGTTCTTCATCATCATCATATCCATGCTCCACATTGATGATAAATTCTGTACAGTAACCAAACTTAATATCAGCCGTATCGATATCGTCACGGGCTGCACCCACAGGAGCTGCCTTCTGTGCAGTCTGAGCTACTACAGCATCAAACGGAATACCTTTACCAAGAACACCATCCAATGCACCTTTCATCACCTGCATTAAGCCCTGTCCACCAGAATCAACCACACCGGCCTGTTTTAATACCGGTAACATTTCCGGAGTCTGACTCAGTACATAATCACCGTGAGCAATTACCTTTTCAAGGAAATCTACGATATCATCCGTCTCCTCAGCAAGTTCTACGGCTTTGTCTGCCATACCTCTTGCTACAGTCAGGATCGTACCTTCTTTCGGTTTCATTACTGCCTTATAAGCAGTCTCAGTTGCTCTCACGAACGCATTTGCCAGAAC
>JAFSFU010000328.1 GCA_017435025.1 Lachnospiraceae bacterium
TGTTTTTGATGGAAAGAGAGATTAAACGCTTAAGGGAAATCGTCTTTGTTGTCAGATGCTCGACCATCATAGCAAGAGAGCAGAGGCCGCAGCCGGCTTCCTTAATGGACATGTTTACAAATTTGCTGTCCGGATTGCTGACGTCGGTCGGATAAGGAATATGCGGATATTCCAACTGGTTTAAATATTTCATATGTAGATACCTCCTTTTCTTATATAGATATTATGACGAGCGGAGATAAAAAAGTCAATAAATAGCAAGCATTTTCCAGAAGAAGCAGTTGATAAGAATGGGCTTTTCAGATAAAATGTTATATAGGGAAAAATTGCAGGATAATTAAAGTAAATAAAAATATATAAGGAATGGGAATGCTATGCAGAAAAACTATGAGATTATCGTATTGGATTTAGATGGTACGCTGACGAATAGAGACAAAGTGATCACACCGCGCACAAAGGCGGCTTTGATGGAGGCGCAGAGACGTGGAAAAAAAGTGGTTCTGGCATCCGGAAGACCAACTCCTGGCGTATTGCCTTTGGCAGAAGAATTGGAGTTGAAAAATTATGGCGGTTATATTTTATCCTTCAATGGTGGTATGATCATGAACTGTGCAACCGGAGAAGTAGTATTCTCACAGCTTTTGCCACAGGAGGCCAATCGCAGGATCATTGAGCTTGCAGAGGAGCATCGTGTAGATTTTCTTACTTATGAAGATGACCATATTGTGACGAACAATAAGGAAAACGAATACGGTCAGAAGGAGAGCTGGATCACCCATATGCCTTTGATGGAAAAGGAAAATCTGAAAGACTATCTGAATTTCCAGGTGCCGAAATTCCTGCTTCTGGACGATGGTGATTATTTGGCTTTGGTAGAACCGAAGGTGAAAGCAGCACTGGGTAAAAACTTCAGTGTCTATCGTTCTGAGCCGTTCTTCCTAGAAGTTCTGCCGAAAGGCATCGATAAGGCGTTGAGTTTGGCAAGACTTTTGGAGGTGATCGGTCTTACAAAGGAAGAGATGATCGCATGTGGTGATGGCTACAATGATCTTTCTATGATTCAGTTTGCCGGACTTGGTGTTGCGATGGAGAATGCGGTACTTCCTGTTCGCAAGGTGGCTGACTATATTACTGACTCCAACAATGATGACGGTGTTGGTAAAGTTGTCGAGAAATTTATGCTTTTTGATTAAAATGCTAGACAGAAGTACTTTCGTATGGTAAAATGGTAAAGACTTACAGAGTGCGACTCATGTTAGGAAAAAACGCGAAACGAGGTATTTAGCATGAACAAAAAAATTAAGACAGAGGCGGTGGATCACCTATTTGAAGCTGTCCTGACCTTAAAGACACCGGAAGAATGTTATGCATTTTTTGAGGATGTTTGTACGGTGAACGAGCTGTTGTCGTTGTCTCAGCGCTATGAAGTGGCAAAGATGCTGAGAGAAAAGAAAACTTATCTGGATATTGCAGAGCGTACGGGGGCGTCCACTGCAACGATCAGCCGTGTCAATCGTTCTCTCAATTACGGAAATGACGGATACGATATGGTATTCAAACGTCTTGGATATCCATTCGAGGAAAAATAAAAGCTATAGCACTGCTGACAGGTGGAGGTACTGGCAGCAGTGTTTTTGTTAGGAAAAAACAGAACAGGGAGGTAATCACTTGAAACATACATATGTTTATGATCATTATTACAAATATGATGAGATCACATCCGTTTTGAAAAAATATGCGGAGGAATATCCGGCATACACAGAGCTGGACTCCATTGGCAAGACACCGGAGGGACGCGAACAGTGGATCTTGAAGGTGACAAATAAGCAGACCGGTGGTTTTGAAGAGAAACCGGCTCTTTATGTGGAAGGAAACATCCATGCCGGCGAAGTGACCGGAAGTATGACGGTTATGTACCTTTTGGATACTATTTTGAGCAACACAGATGATGCGAGTATCAAGCATCTCCTCAGTCACTATACGTTGTATGCGGTGCCGCGTGTATCTCCGGATGGCTCGGAGTATTATCTCACGACTCCGGATACGGTACGTTCCGCACCGAGACTTTATCCGTTCAGTCAACCGCAGCCTGGTGTGCAGAGAAAGGATATGGATGGAGATGGTATGATCCGACAGATGCGTGTGAAAACACCGTATGGTGCATGGAAGGCGTCTGAAAAAGATCCGCGTGTGATGACACGTCGTCAGTCCGATGATCTTTTTGGAGATTTTTATGATTTATATGATGAGGGCGAAGTGCTTGACTATGATGGCCTGAATATTGAGGCTGCACCGCATCCGTTCGGAAATGATTTCAACCGAAATTATCCGATCGGATGGCAGACAGAGGATGTGGAACGTGGATCCGGCGATTATCCGCTTTCCAATCCGGAAACAAAGGCAAACGCAGATTTCCTGATCGCACATCCGAACGTATGCTGCGTGATCGATATGCATACTTCCGGAGGTCAGAATCTCTATACTCCGGGATTTAAGAGCGGAAAAGCTGCGATCAAACAGGATATCGATCTCTACAAAGCGATTGGTAAGATTGCAAACCAGGAAAATGGATATCCGGTCCTGAATCTGTATGATCAGTACATGCCGCAGTCCAGCCCGCAGACATGTGGAGGTTTTGATGATTTCTGTCATTTTGTTCTTGGAATCCCATGTATGACGATCGAGTGCTGGGATCTGGCAGAGCGCGCAGGAATTGAGCCGTCTTACCCGCCGCGTGAGGATAAGTCGGATGAAGAACTGGAAAACGAGATGTGTGCAATGGTGAAGTGGATCGACGAGAACGTGGGTCCGGATCACTATATGGCATGGAAGGAATTTGATCATCCGCAGCTTGGCAAAGTGGAACTTGGCGGATGTGAGGCAAAATTTGTATCTCAGAATCCTCCGATTCCATATCTGGAGCAGGAAGTTGCGAAGCATACCCGTTTCATGCTGCGTCTTATGAAGCTGCTTCCGGCTTTGAGTATTGATGAAGTGAAGACGACACAGCTTGGTGAAGATATCTTTAAGATCGAGGCAGTGGCTGGAAACCGAGGATATATGCCGACTTATGTATTTAAAGAGGGCATGAAGTCCAAACGTATGAAAGGTGTTAGCCTTGAAATGACCGGTGTGGAAGTGTTAGAGGGCGCAGTGAAAGCGGATCTTGGTCATCTAGAAGGTCACAGTGGACTTTACAACAGTGGCTGGGGTATTACAATGGCAACCGGACGCCGGGCTCCGCTCTGGAAGAAAGCTTCGTGGGTCGTACGCGGTAAGAAGGGCGATGTCTTTGAGATTATCTGTGATTCCGGCAAGGCAGGAAAAGTAGTTGCCAGCGGAATTCTATAAACGGGTGCACAATCCAATATAAAAATAACGGTGCAGGAGATCTGTGTTTCCTGCACCGTCTTCATTTTGTAACTTATTTCTTTTTTGTAGGAGGATTCTCTGCGCGAAGCTGATCGGTGATCTGCTCGATCATCTGTTTTTTTAAGAAGACGTCAAAAGCCAGTTCACAGATAAAAGCGAACAACTGAAGATCATTTCTGGAAGATTCGTCCTCAACTTGTTTGAAGGTTTCGCTGGCCGCATTAAACTTCTGTTTCACATCGCTTTTCAGGTTTTCCATCTGCTTGTGTTCCAGCTTAAATACTTCCGTGTAAACCTCCGAGAGAGGAAGCGTTTCTTCGCCGAAGTGATTCTCAGTGATATAGGAGAGGATTGTCTCAATATCCGATAAATTCAGCAGATTTTTAAAGTAATAGATAAATACCAGAAGAAGAATATGCTCCTGGGTATACTTCTTTTTTACCGGTGACGGAAGCAGATTGTTCTTCGCATAATTGTTGATCATCGTTTTTGTCAGGACTTTATCATCCGGATAACGCTTTAAATCACCAAGATGACTTTCCATAAATGTGGTAACCTGATCCATATATAAATCAATCTGCGGAATATCTTCTACATGGATATGATCCAAATTGTCCAGATATGCCAACAGCTCTTTTAAACGCTCTTCATTAGTCTTCATAATCAGAACTCCTTTCACGCTACACTCTATTATATAGTTTTTGAAACCTTATGGCAAGTGGGAAACGGATTACAAATTATTAAATTTTTGTGTCCCGTAATTTTCGAATTTATTCAGTCATAGACATCGAACATATTTTCTGTTATAATAAAACTCTGATTGAAAGGGGAATATTATGAACAGTTTTCACACATTGAATCCCATGCAGCAGGAAGCTGTATTACATACAGAAGGACCGCTTCTTGTACTGGCAGGAGCCGGTTCGGGAAAAACACGTGCATTGACGCATCGTGTGGCGTATCTGATTGAAGAAAAGAATGTGGCACCCTGGAATATTCTGGCGATCACGTTTACCAATAAGGCCGCTGGTGAAATGAGAGAGCGTGTCAATGGATTGGTGGAGTACGGGGCCGACAGTGTATGGGTCAGCACGTTCCATTCACTTTGCGTACGCATTTTGAGAAGATTTATTGAGAATCTCGGATATGATACCAGCTTTTCTATTTATGACACGGATGATCAGAAAACGCTGATGAAGCAGATCTTTAAGTCGATGGAGATCAACAACAAGCAGTATAAGGAGCGAGGTGTGCTGAGTGTTATTTCCTCTGCGAAAAATGAGCTGATCACGCCGGAGGAATTTGCACTGAATGCCCGTGCAGATGGTGATTTCCGCGGACAGAAGATCGCGGAAATCTATAAAGAGTACCAGATGCAGTTGAAAAAGAACAATGCGCTGGATTTTGATGATCTTCTGGTTAAGACGGTGGAACTTTTTGATGCAAAACCGGAAGTCTTGGATTACTATCAGGAAAAATTTAAATATATCATGGTGGATGAGTATCAGGATACCAATACGGCGCAGTTTAAGCTGGTGAGTCAGTTGGCGAAAAAGTATGGAAATATCTGTGTGGTTGGTGATGATGACCAGTCTATTTATCGGTTCCGCGGTGCCAATATCCGGAATATCCTGAATTTTGAACAGGCATTTCCAGGTGCAAGGGTGATCAAACTGGAACAGAACTACCGCTCCACAAAAATGATCCTGGATGCGGCTAACGGTGTGATCCGGAATAATACCGGAAGAAAAGACAAGACCCTGTGGACGGAAAATGAGGTGGGCAGCAAAGTTCGCGTAAAAATCTTTGATACGGCATTTGATGAGGCAGATGGAATTGTCAAAGATATGGTGAAAAAAGGCGGCGCCTGGAAAGATTATGCAGTTCTCTATCGAACCAACGCCCAGTCCCGACTCATAGAAGAAAAATGCATTGCATATAATGTACCTTACAGACTGGTAGGTGGTGTAAACTTCTACCAACGAAAAGAGATCAAGGATATTCTCGCGTACCTGAAAACGATCGCGAATGGTCGTGATGATCTGGCAGTGCAGAGGATCATTAATGTTCCAAAACGCGGAATCGGTGCGACTACGGTGGGAAAAGTCAATTTATTTGCCGCTGTGAACGGCATGAATTTCTATGACGTGCTTTTGCGTATCGGTGCAGTTCCGGGAATTGGAAAGGCAGCAGTTAAGATCGATAAGTTTACGGATGAGATCGGTCGCTTCCGTCAGATGCTTCGCGAAGGAAGTTCGATCGAGGAGGTAATTGAGGATATTGTCAATTCTACCGGTTATCGGGATGAACTTCTGGAAGAAGGGGAAGTGGAAGCGGAGACACGTCTGGAGAATATCGCAGAGCTTGTTAACAAAGCCGTTTCATACTGGCAGGATGCGGATGAACCGTCGTTAGATGGTTTCCTGGAAGAAGTGGCGCTTGTGGCAGATATCGACAGTATGGATGAATCGGAGGATCGAGTGATCTTAATGACGCTTCATGCGGCAAAAGGTCTGGAGTTTCCATATGTATATCTGACAGGTATGGAAGAGGGATTATTCCCGAGCGTAATGGCGATGTCGGAAGATGCGGAAGCGATTGAGGAGGAACGCCGTCTTTGCTATGTAGGCATTACGCGTGCGGAGCGTGAATTGATGTGCACGGCCGCGAGACAGCGTATGATCAAGGGCGAGACCCGTTACGAGAAACCGAGCCGTTTCCTGGACGAAATTCCGGGAGAATATGTAGAACGGGAGCAGCAGGAAAATTCCATCTACGCCCGTCGCCGTGCGGTATCTGATTACGAGGATAGTGATCTTCCGTGGAACAATCGTCCCTCCGGTATCAGTTTGTTCGGCAAAAAGCCGGAAGTTGGAAGAAAACCGGATTTCGGTAAAGCGTTCACGGTGCAGAAAGCGTCTTCTTTGGATTACTGCGAAGGAGATCGTGTAAGACACATCAAATTTGGAGTGGGAACTGTAAAAAATATCGTGGATGGCGGTAAAGACTTTGAAGTTACCGTAGAATTTGATTCTGTGGGTGTCAGAAAGATGTTCGCATCGTTTGCAAAATTACAAAAGATTTAAAATAATGAAAAAAATGTGAAAAAGTTACAAAAACAGGATAGTAAAATTTAAAAAATAATGGTATACTGTTTGAAAGAATTGAAATCTGGAATTTCAAGAACGTGGAAAGGAAGCGTGGGGTATGAACAAATTCGATATGACAAGATTTGATGTAATGAGCAAAGATGCACTTGCAAAAGTGGAAGAGATGATCAGTCTTTCCAAACTGAATGATTTCCTGAACAAGAAGGAAGAAGAAGAGAAGAAGAAAAATTGTATCCTCTGGGTACTGGCTATTATCGGTGCGGTAGCAGCAGTAGCAGGTATCGCATATGCGGTTTATCGTTTCTTTACACCGGATTATCTGGACGATTTCGAGGATGATTTTGAAGACGAATTCGACGATGATTTCTTCGAGGATGACGATGATTTCGAGCCGGCTCCGAAAAAGGAAGCGGTTAAAGAGGAAACTGCGAAAGTGGAAGAAGCAGTCGTAGAAGAAACTGCTGAAGAAGTTTAATAGGAATTTGATTGGGACTGTAGCAGAAATGTTACAGTTCCTTTTTGTTTTGTCGAAAGAGATGGTTGTGCAATTCAGAAAAATCGTTTACACTATTGGGAGTAAAAAATATCTGGGAGGATGACCATGAAAAAAGGTGAGATTTGCACCGGTGTAATTGAGAAAGTGGATTTCCCGAACAAAGGAATTATGCATATAGAGGACGAAAAAGTTGTTGTGAAACATGCGCTTCCGGGACAGACGGTGGAAGTGATGATCACAAAGAGAAGAAAGGATAAATGCGAAGGCCGTCTGCTGAACGTTGTGAAGCGTGCCGATTGGGAGTATGATGCGCCAAGATGTCCGCATGCGGATGAATGCGGCGGCTGCAGTTATCAGACTCTTCCGTATGAGGAACAGTTAAAGCTGAAAGAGGCACAGGTAAAAGCGCTTTTGGCTCCGGTACTTCCGGAAGGATTTCATTTTGAGGGAATCAAGGGAAGTCCATTGGAAGAGGCGTACCGCAATAAGATGGAGTTCTCTTTTGGTGATGGGTATAAGGATGGTCCTCTGGAGCTTGGTATGCATAAGCGCGGCAGTTTTTACGATATTGTGACCGTCGGACAGTGTCAGCTGGTACATGAAGATATCTGCAAGATTCTGACAGCAACTCTTGAATACTTTAAAGAGCGAGATGCAAAGTATTATAAGAAAATGAGTCACGATGGTTACCTGAGACATCTGTTGGTGCGCCGCGGTGTGAAGACTGCGGAGATTATGGTTGATCTGGTAACTTCCACACAGACTTGCGGAACATGGAACACAGGCGAGGATGAGGCCGCTTTGTTAGAAGGCTGGAAAGAGAAACTGTTATCTTTGGAAACAGAAGGCAGATTTATTGGAATTCTTCACACAAAGAACGACAGTCTGGCGGATGTGGTTCAGAGTGATGAAACAGAGATTCTGTTCGGACAGGATTATTTTTATGAGGAACTGCTTGGTCTGAAATTTAAGATCACACCGTTTTCCTTCTTCCAGACGAACTCCTTAGGTGCGGAGGTTCTCTACGAAACAGCACGCGAATACATCGGTGAGACCAATGGCCGTACCGTGTTTGATCGTTACAGCGGAACCGGTACCATTGCGCAGATTCTGGCACCGGTTGCAAAACACGTAACCGGTGTGGAGATCGTGGAAGAGGCGGTTGAGGCGGCAAAAGAGAACGCAGCGCTCAATGGTCTTTCCAACTGTGATTTTATTGCCGGCGATGTACTGAAAGTGCTTGACAGTCTGACAGAGCGCCCGGACCTGATCGTTCTGGATCCGCCGCGTGATGGTATCCATCCGAAAGCTCTTCCGAAGATCATGAACTACGGAGTGGACCGTATGGTTTACATTTCCTGTAAGCCGACCAGTCTGGCAAGAGATCTGGTGGTTCTGCAGGCCGGTGGATATGCGGTGGAGAAAGTTTGCTGTGTGGATATGTTCCCGGGAACGCATCATGTTGAAACCGTCTGCCTTCTGTCAAGAAAAGCCCAATAAATCAAAGGATTTCGCCATTTTGGGAATAAAATAGATGTGTGTTTCTGTTTCCGTAGAGTGATGATATAAGCAGAGGTTTACCCCAGGGGATAGACTTTGGAGAACGGGAAGTATGCATTTTGGCGAAAGGATACTTTTTAGCAAAAGTTATTTGTAAACAGGAGGATGATGAAATGAGCGAGAGTGCGATGCTTGATTTACAGCGTATGTTTGAA
>JAFSFU010000329.1 GCA_017435025.1 Lachnospiraceae bacterium
GGATCGTTGATCATAATTGTTCCTTTCTGGCATGAGCTGTTTAGATTTTGTGGGATTGCATAATGAGGAGAGTGAGCTATCATTGCTGAAGCTCTGAGTTCTTCCGGAGAATACCCCATGAGTTCAACATGCAGATATTCGCCATATTCTTCTAAGGTTTCTGCTTCGATAATTAGCTGATCTCTTGTGAAGTTTGAAAGTTGTTGCATGATTGTACACCTCCGTGTCTATGAAAGTTTTTCGATGTTTCTCAGAATACATTCTTTGCATCCGTTTTCTCTAAAACCGACACATTCCTCCTCAAAGTTGATGCCGCAATCATCTGAAAAAGGACACCAATGGAAATGATTAAGAATGAAATCGATAAGTATTTGTTCATTGCTACTCATGAAAACCTCCTTCGGTTTGAGTTTACTTTTCTTAATAAAAGAAGCCACTTCCGTAAGGAAAGCAGCTTCTTTCATTTTGTGGATGTTATAGTAATCCGGTTATGATATACACTATGGCATAGATGCCTGCCGTAGCAAGGATCATTTCAATAATGCCATGTTTTCTCATTAGAATGATTCCAATGAGAAGGGAGAGTAGTAGTTTCATAAAATCCTTTCTGCTGTAAAGCGGCTTTGAAATCATTCGTATTTTTGCAGTATTTCATGGGCATCTTCTTTTAAAATAACGAATAGCTCTGCAAAATCTTTAAGTCCTTGTAAATACGCAATCTGGATTACTCTGGATACATATTTGTTTACTGCCAATTCCAAATCATGGTAGATTTCAGCAGGGCATTTATCCAACATTGCATAAAGGTTGTCATCGAGGTCTTTCAGTTGCTCGTCTTTTTTAAAAGCATGGTGGCAGCTTAAAACGTCGTTATCCATAATTTGTTGGATTAGCATGACTTCATTCCTCCTTCCTGTATTCATCCAAGGATATTTGTCTAGCTTCACCGGGAATACCATTCCATGAATTTACATTGCATTCAAGTCGATAGCCATGCAGTTCATGGGAATGTCCACAATTTATGGGAACCATATACCATACCGGCAGTTCAAGTAATTCCTTTGGGATTTCTTTATCCAGAACACCCCGTAATCCTACACGGTTTTGTGGAAGATTGGGAAGTTGACAGTGTTGAATAATACGGTTTATGAATAATGTACTCATGCTGGAAGTGCCATACACATCCCCACATTCTGCTTCATAACGGAAACGTTCAGAGCGGCCCGGTTTTACATCACGTCCGATACAGTATCGCATGATATATTTTGTGGTAGAAGCATCTCTGACTGTGATATCCAATTGGTCTATATTCCAATCCGCTTGTATGATGTCATTAATAGTCATATGAACCTCCGTAACTTAAGCTTTTTGCTGTTTTGAATTTTTACCTTTTTTTGTAGGAAGCATTTCCATTAATCGCAAGAGTTCTTTGGAAGTTCTGGCAAATTGCGGTAAAAATTCTTTGGATGTATCATAGCCCAGATAGAGGATGGAAAATGTCATATTCCAAATTACAAGCATGATATCAGGACGTGCGACATTTTCCACTTTTCGAATAATATCACCTAACTGGCAAATTACCTGTTGCCACATTATGAAATATTTATCCTCTATGGGAATACCTGATATTTCAAGCCATTCACGGACGGTATGAGTAACATCTGTCGTACCGCAATTGGGTGATTCGAAAAAATATTGAATATTTTCGGTAGATAAAGGCTTTGAACGATCCGTCACATCATATTCAATGCATCGCCCAAGAGGAAACGTTGCACAAACGGCAGGTTTTGATGTATGTATGGTACATTTTTTGTCCTTTAGTAGAGGGCATTTTTTAAACACACCATGAGGCAATAAACGAACCAGCGGTAATCGTGAAGACGGACCAATGTATGATTCGCAGTATTGGTCAAAAAACTCCGGAATTGTTAAATTGAGTGCCTTTGCAGCGTTATACATATCAAGAGGAGACATTAAGATATCCTCGCGATTGATACAGCATTTGCCACATTGGTCGCATTGAAATTGAAATGTATCATCCAGGCTGCGTCTTGAATTATCCAAATTATCACGTATTTTCCTTAAACGAGAATCTTCATAAAATTCTTCTTTTTTTATACTATTCATATGATTCACCTTCCTATGTATTTTTAAGAATGTGGAGTTTTGCCCCATGCACGAGCAGGAGTCGAACCTGTTCGTTCGAGGACTCGAACCTCTCTGCACTCCACGGGATTCCCGGAACCCCTGTTTAATCTCCGTATCCAGCATCGTAAAGAGAATTGTAAAGATTTGCCATGTCGGAATATACTTCATTCTCTTCATCAGTACAGTCGTCCAGAGATGGAGCCATGTTTAACAGCGTTGCTATTTCCTGATATAAGTTCTTTAATCGTTCTTCCATGTGATACCTCACTAATGAATGAAACAAATGATCACGCAGAAATCATATCAATAAATTGCTGCTCTGTCAGAATGGTGATTCCAAGCTCCTGTGCCTTTGCAAGTTTACTTCCGGCTTTCTCACCACAAATGAGATAGTCAGTTTTCTTAGTTACGGAGCTGCCAGCTATGGCGCCTAAGCTGATGATCTTGCTGTTAATGCCGTCACGGGTAAAGTTCTCTAATTTTCCGGTTGCAACGATAGTACAGCCTGCAAATGGATTATTCTTGTTTTCTGTCATGCTATTTTCCTCTTTTCTTTCTGTAAATTTGAATTCTTTCTGTAAGGTACGCCATAATAAAATATGGTCTGAGTCATGGAACCACTCATGGATATTGTCACGCATGGTTTCGCCGATGTCCTGTAAGCAAGTAAAATCAAAACGATCCATTGCAGCCAGTTCAAATGCCCGGAGATTTCCATGGAAATATTGTTCTATTTCCCGGCTGGCAGTTCCGCCAATAAGGGGAATGTCCATGGCAACCAGGTATCTTGCAAAAGTGGTATTTCTACTTTCATTGATAGCTGACTGTAAATTCTCGTATGATTTTTCACCAAAGCCGTCCAGTGCAATGATCTCCTCGCGATAACGATCCAGATGATAGAGGTCCTGATATTTTTGTAAAAATCCCAGTTCAATCAATCTGGAAAGAGTGCTTACTGATAGGCCACGTATGTTCATTGCTTTCTTTTCCGTAAAGTGAACGAAACGCTGCAGTATCTGACGGCTGCAGTGTTGATTGTCACAGTGAAGGGTTTCCACGAGACGATCTTTTTCAGTCATTCTGGAGTAGATCCGGGTAGGTTTCCCGCAGCATGGACAGTATTGTGGGATCATGTTCTGATAGTTTCCACGATCAAGGTTTTCTTCAATATGTGGGATGATCATGTTACGTTTGGAAACCAGTATCCGGCAACCGGGATACAGTTCAAGATTTTTGATAAAACTTAGATTATGAAGACTTGTTCTGGATACTTCACATCCATCGATTTCGACTGTATCGAAGATAGCCACCGGAGCTATTTCACCGGTACGTCCCGTCTGCCATTCGATAGAGCGGAAGATGGTTTCATAAGCGTCATCTTCGAATTTAAAAGCAATCCCATCATTATAATGACGTCCGGTGCGCCCCAGGCTTTTGGAGTATGAGATACTGTCGAAGCGAAGGACCATTCCATCAATAGGGATATCAGATCTTTCTGCCAGACAGGTTAGAAGATTAATCTGTGCGTCCAGATCAGACTCAGATACTTCCGGTTTGTCTACAGGAAGGAAGGGGCAGATATCAAATCC
>JAFSFU010000045.1 GCA_017435025.1 Lachnospiraceae bacterium
ATGATTTCCTCCTTTTTTCACGATTTTGCTATGATTATCATCAGCCACAAATTCGTGTAATTTCAAAATTCATTCGTGTAATTCCCTGACTTTTTTCGTGTACAAATCGGGTTAATCATCGCATTTTTCGCTTTACACGAATTTAGGTCACAAAATTGGATTTTGCGACTATGTAACACGAGTCAGCACAACCCGAAACTACTTGGACAATTCATCAGGGCATACGATAGTAGTATACCACATTTAAAATCAAAAAAGTATAGAGGACAATGTGTTCCCCTATACTTTCTCATATTTTTTCGAGCAAACCAATGTTTATTGAACCAATCAGCTATTTCCGTATTGTGGACACGTTAACTCGTACTTACAATTTGTCCTTTTCTTATTTTGATTCCATTGATTTTGCAAGGCTTGCTGGAGTTCTAGACGCAATTCTTCAAAACAAATTTTCTTTTTATTTATAAGCTTTTTTACTTTAGCCGCAAATCCATTCTTAAAATTTTTATCTAAGTCCTCAAATTCAAGTTTGCCTTCATTTATTAATTGTAACATCCACAACGACAAATCTTCAGCATTAATAGTTTGTGTCTGTTCCTTCCACACTTGGCTCAGTACTAAACTAGCAAGTTTAATTAACTTTCCCGCATTCAATTGAACAATGTCTCTATCCTGCTCCATATTTGGAAATACCAAATCATACAGAACATAAGCTCCTAATTCATCAAACGCCTGTTGCTACATAAAGGCATATAACAAAGCGGAGCGATTGGAGAAACGAGCAGATAAAGCAAATGTGGATGAAGTATAAAGCATTTTTGTACTTCCTGTATGATTTTAGCCTCCATAGTCTATAATAAATCTTCTGTAATTTTCTCAAAAAACATTTTATACCCTTCGCACAAATAGTTCTTATTCTCCCACAAACGATCTTTCGGGCATCCTCCAAAGCAAAGTTTTACATATGGACACTTAAAACATTCTTCTGAAAGACCATAAGTCTTATGCATGCCGAAGCTGCGGTTTTGCTCCATCAAAACCCCAAGTGGTGTTTCCAGAATATTTCCGAGCTTATACTGTGGAAATGCATATCTGTCGCAAGCAAAAACGTCTCCATTGGCTTCCACGCATCCCGAATGTCCACATAATGGATTATGTACACACAAGGACGCTGGAATACCTTTTAAATTATCCAGCGTTACATCAATTAGCTGCACATGCTTTTTACCAATGTCCATTTGTTCCCAGCAGTCAAAAACCCCACATAGAAAACGGCCATACCCTTCTGGTGTCACAGAAAATGGCATTACCGGGTGTTTAATCTTAAAAGAATGTATTCCCGGCGGAATTGCAAATACCTGCCCTTCTTTTTCTTCATATTCAGCCGGAAAACTTTCCACAACTGGAAGGAACTGCATATAATCTGTAATTTCCCTCAAAAACTCATATACTTCTTGAGGTTTATCCATATTGCAACTATTTACCGTTGTTAATGTGCTAAATGTAACGTGGTATTCCTTCAAAAGGGCAATGCCAGCCATTGTTTTCTCAAAAGAATCTTCACCGCTTTTTGTCCTTCTGTATCTGTTATGTAATTCTTTTGGCCCATCAATACTCACACCTACCAGAAAACCGTGGTCACGAAACAACTTGCACATTTCATCAGACAAACAAGTGGCATTCGTCTGTATCGTATTCAGTATCTTACGTCTGCTGCCGTATCGTTTCTGAAGCTGCAATGCTATCTTGTAAAATTCAATACCTGCAAGCACCGGTTCGCCGCCATGCCATATGAACTCAACTACGGCATCTTTCCCATGGATTTCAAAACACTGTCGGATATAGTTCTCCAGAACTTCCAGAGACATTCTGGAAGTTCCCGTCTTAATCAATTCATTCTTTTCTGCATAATAGCAATATTCACAACGCAGGTTGCACAAGTCAGCAACCGGTTTGGCAAGTATTGCATAAGTTCTTGTATCATTCATTGGAAAAACTCCGGATTTAACTCAAATGCTTTTTCTATCATTTTAATTGAATTCTCAAGCTCAGATCCATCATCCACACCGATTTCAGCTTCGATTAACTGATTCAGTTTTTCATTCATTTCCATAATCAATGCTTCATTTTTTTCTGGATCGAGTGCTAGATTGTTCATTTCTTCCGGATCATTTTTCATATCATATAATTCGATATCATTATGTTCCAGAAGTTCTTCCATTGTCTTTGGAGTATTAAAATCAAGTGGAGAGAAATATCTTGCAAATTTATATTCCTCAGTAATGATTGCACGCACCATTGTACGATTATCAATCGTATTATTTCCATCTTCTGTCTTTCCTACTGCAAAATTAAGCATTTCAAAACAGAATAACGCACCTTCTCGCACACTTTCCTTTGTTCCGTCCATAAGCTTCAGAAGACTCTCTCCACAAAGATCTCCTGCAATCTGCTCTTTCTTGTCCTCATCAATAAATGTCATGTCTATGAATGTTGGTGCGAGATCAATATGAGATGTTACTGCGCTGATTCTTTTACCGCCTTCATAATCTGGATGATAAATGATTAATGGAACATGGAGATTGTTATCATAGATAAAACCGCCTTTACCCTTTAGTCCATGTTCTCCATGCATTTCCCCATGGTCAGAAGTAAATACAATAATCGTATTATCTAACATATGGAGATTCTCAAGTTCTGTCAGCAAGGTCATCAGGTTATTATCACTATCCTGAATACAGTTGAAATAATAGTCTTGCATGCTCTTAAACTTATCATCATCGATTCCCCCCATATTGGCACTCCATATATTTTTATAGGATTCTACCGCATATACTGTATCTACTGACAAGTCCTGATTCCATGAGGAAGGAATCTCCTGTTCGTATTCTTTTTCATACACTTTATCCTGTGGTGCATCTGCTGTTTCCAGTCTGGTTTCTGCCCCATCTTCCGTTGCATAATTCATAATATCATGAGGATTGATCAGATTGACTGCCAGGAAAAACGACTGTCCATCTTCGTTCAGTTTTTCTCCTGTTGTTTTTATCCATTCCACACTATCTGCAATAATCAAAGGATCAACTTCATATCCTTCCTGCACCTCACCAATATAATCTTTTTCCACACCCCAATCTGCAAATCCATATGCTTCCAGGTCTGTTGTTGGATTTTCAACCGGGCCTAATACACTGGCATTTCCCATATGCCATTTTCCTTTATAAGCAGTATATAATCCTGCGTCTCTCAGTCTGTCCCCAATTGTCACTTTATCTTCTGACAGCTGATCCTGCCATTGGAAATCCGTGTTATCTGTCATCTCTGTATCTGTAATATGTGTGCCTGTATACATAACAGATCTTGATGATGTTGACATATTGGAACAGGCATAATGCTTTTCAAATGTTGTACCTAGCTCCTCTAACAGCTTTCGCGCTTCATATTCTGTTCCTTCTGGATATTCCTGAAAATAATGTTCCTGATCAGTGGTCACAAAAAGAATATTATAATTTCCATCGGCATTTTTTTCAGGTGTTATATCTGCATTTGTCTCAACATTTTCACTTGCGCACCCAGCCATTCCGGCAACACTTGACGCCACCAGTAATGAAGCAACTAATTTTGAGCCTTTCATAGTAGTTTCCTCCATTTATCTATGAAATTCCTTTTTCTTATCATTCTGCAAATCATGAATTATGGTTCAATAATATTAAAATCGTCAATTCCGCTTCCGCTAAGCTTGTTCATATTCGAAGCAAACTTATCTAAAACATTCTGATTTCCTTCGATTTTTGCAATCTGTGCAAATGTATCCATATCGCTCTGAAGAATAAGTAACATAGCATTTTTCGGACATGTCACGGTTACATCTGCTTCGCTATCATTGATACCTTCAAAAATCAGCAATGCACCATTAATAAAATGAATCATATGCTGCTCTTTCGTATCTGTCAGAACAAAATTAATTTTAAAGTTTTCCTCTGCCAGTGCATTCTTATCTAACACAATGCCATAATAATCCATAATCATTTTGGCTGTCATATTTTTAATAACATCGCCGCTAGCATTTGCTCCTAGTACATCACTTTCATCTGTGTCTCTCAGTTCCTGCGCAGCTTTTAAGTACGCGTTTCTCCATGCACCAGATTCTGCCTGGTATCCTAATTGTTCTAATGCATCTGCACACAACAAACGTGCAGCCATATTTTCCGGATCCGCATATACAATCGTGTTGGTTACTTCTGCAACCCACTGATATTCGCCTTTATCGAAATCTTTTTTTGCCTTTCGAAGCACTTCATCAACATCGCCCATATATTCTACCCACTTTTTCGCACTCTCTGTCGGTTCTAGCGGATCTAAATTTGTTGGGTTTCCATCGTACCATCCTATGTATTTCTGATATACGGCCTTTGAATTATGTGCTACAGTGCCATAGTACTGGCGAGTATACCAATTCTTCTGCAGTTTTTCCGGCAGCTGAATCATATTAGAGATCTCATCGGATGTATAGCCCTGATTAAGAAAAGTAAGCGTCTGGTCATTAATATACTTATAAACAGCTGCTGTATTCAACATATAATCTATTACTGTTTCATTTCCCCAATGTGGCCAGTTATGTGACTGAAATACAACTTCTACATCTTTTCCATATCTTCCAATCGCCTCTGTAATATAACGAGCCCATTCGGCACCATCTCGCACCTGTGCTCCACGGAGTGTGTAAAGATTATGTAATGTTCCAGTGCAGTTTTCTGCAGCCCACAGAGCATTCCTATCCGGAAACCAGGTATTCATTTCGGAAGGAGCCTCTGTCCCTGGAGTTATCTGGAACTCCATGGTAACTCCATCAATCATTAATATTTCTCCTGTATCACACACTTCATATGTCGGAGCCAAATAAGAAACCGTACCTACAGACTGTCCCATACCGATTCCTATTGCCATTGTTCCTGTCTCCGAAGCCTCAAGTCCCACACCGTACTGGTAACCAGCTCGTCTGCTCATCGCTTTTCCTGCATAAATATTTTCGCTTATGGCATATTCTTCGAATTTTTCCGGAACAATGATCGGAATCTTATCACTTGCAATCTGATCTTCAATAGATAATGATCTGTCTGCGGCTTCTTCCTCTGAAATAAGACCTTTGATCCCACCAAAATGGTCTACATGGGAATGAGAAATAACAATTGCCTTGACTGGATAATCTCCGAGATTTTTCTTTACCAATTCCATAGCTGCCTGTGTACATTCCACACTCATCAGTGGATCAAATACAATCCAGCCGGTATCTCCTTTTATCAAAGTCAGATTCGCCATATCATATCCTCGAACCTGATAAATTCCATCTACAACTTCAAACAAACCATATGCATGATTATTTATCGTATTTTCCCAAAGTGATGGATTCACTGTATCTGGTGCGTCTTCGTAATTGTCAAGAAATGCATATGCCTTCTGCGACCAGATCACATTACCATCCGCGTCTTTAATCTCCAGTTCTTCCGGTGCATCAATCAGACCTTTTACTGCATTCTGATATTCGGAATCATCTTCAAAATCCAGGATATCGTAGATTGCAGAATTCACTTGTATCGTGCTTTCTGTTGCTTCTTTCGATTCTGTTGTCAGTCCAAGTTCTAAAACCATGTCTGTTTTTTGATCACAGCCTGTCAAAAGAACAGTTACCAAAGCTGTTACCAGCATCAGGATTATATATTTTCTCATTCTCATATTCTTCCACCTATCTATTTTTTACTATTATAGAAAATA
>JAFSFU010000046.1 GCA_017435025.1 Lachnospiraceae bacterium
GACACCGGCTCTCTTTGAGGCCTCTGCCGTTGCGTTCGGTAAGTTCCAGAAGATGCTGGATGGTTATCCGGCAGAGACACTGCACGAGACAATTGTAAACTTCCACAACACCGAAGATCGTCTTGCGAAACTGAAGGATGCGATCGCTCAGGATATCAAGGGACGCGTTGCAGAATGTGCAGATGAGATTGCATTCGTAATGGCACGTGAAGCTGACTGCTCCGTAGCATTGCAGGCACAGCGCGACGGTATCTTACCGCTCCGTGTTACTCACAACGATACAAAGCTGAATAACGTTCTGATTGACAAAAAGACAGGCGAGGGTATGTGTGTCATCGACCTTGACACAACAATGCCGGGTCTTGCAATCAACGATTTCGGTGATTCCATCCGTTTTGGCGCAAACCACAGCGCCGAGGATGAGAAGGACCTCAGTAAAGTAAACTTCGATATCGACCTCTATGAAGTATATACTCGCGGCTTCCTGAAAGGTGCTGACGGTATCCTCACTGAGGCAGAATTGAAGTACCTGCCATGGGGTGCAAAACTGATGACTCTGGAATGCGGTATCCGCTTCCTCACTGACTATCTGGTAGGCGATACTTACTTCCGCACACACTATGCAGAGCAGAATCTGGATCGCTGCCGCACCCAGTTCAAACTGGTAAAAGATATGGAAGAACAGTTCCAGGCAATGAGCGACGTTGTTGCAAAATATGCATCCAAATAACAGACAATAAACTTTTATAAAAAGAAAGACCGCACGAGGAATTTTCCCTCTGCGGTTTTTCTTTTTCTATCGATGTTCGATTGTATAGGTATCTTTTTTGTCTACCATGATAAATAAAATTAACGTGCCGACGATCGTCATACCGGTTCCGGCAATCAAAAGCATACGCACATCAAATACTGCCAAAATCTGTCCGCCCAAAAAGTTTCCGATCGCACAGCCCAGAGTATAGGATGCCGTAATAAATGCCTGGCCTTTTACCATGTCCACAGAATCCACTTTGCTGTTTGCATAGTAAAGCTGGATCGGGGCAAGGAAACAGTATGTTACCGTCTGTAACGTCTGGATCAGATAGATAGACGTCACATTCGGCGCAAGCAAAAAGAGCACTGCTTTTACGATAAAGAATACACCGGACAGTTTCAGCAGACGATTGTCCGGAATTTTTTTGCGGATCTTCTCTATAAAGACAACTACCGGCATTTCAATCGCTGTCGCAACAAACAATGCAATTCCAACACTGCTGCTGTCTCCGCCGAGAGGAGATACGATCTCGATCAGATAATTCTCACTCATCGCATGGAACATGGCGAGCATCATAACACCCAAAAGAGAAATGCAGTACAGGCGATATCGTTGAAAGAACACCGGAACAGAACAACACTCGATACTCGCATTTACTTTTTGTACTGTATTCTTTAAATCCGGCATTCCCAGGATAAACACGATATTCATCACCAAAATGATCAATGAAATCCAGATCATCCAGTCCGCGCCATAATCTGCCATCATCCTGCCGATCAGCAGTGCTGACAAAGAATATGCAAAAGAACCGATTCCTCTGCCCATTCCATAATCAATCCGGTATCCGTTAGCATTGTACATGACGCTGATCGCATTGTTCAATGGATTCATCGCATCGAAGGTAAATACACCGAGAAGATACAATAATCCAAACAGCCATTGCGGCAAATCCAGCAAAACCGTCGATGCAAAGCAGCCAATGCTGCACATCGTAAGACCAATGATAAACCGCTTCAAAATATTTCCGCCCAACCGATCTGCCCAGGATGCTAAGATTGGCTGAAATACACAGGAGAGCAAGTTGCCGGATGCTAAAAGAATTCCTACAACGGAGGTGGAAAACCCCTTTTCCAACAAAAAGGCAGTTGCAAAGCTGATGACTCCGGCTGCAGCTGCCCAGAACGCAATCTGTTGAAGCGTATACTGAAGCGTAAGTGATTTCTTCATAAAACTTCCTCAATCACAAAAGGGGCACTGCAATTTCGCAGTGCTCCTTTTTATGTATCACTATACAGTTGTTCCCTTGTCAACGAAAACCTGGAAGCTGTCTGTTCCACGGAGTTCTTTGCCTGCAGAAACTGTCACGTTCTTATCTGTGATCACATACTCGAGGTTAGCGCCTTCGCCAACAATTGTATCCTGCATCAGAACACAGTTCTTAACTTTTGCACCCTTCGCGATCTTAACGCCACGGAAAAGAATACAATTCTCTACTTCGCCCTCGATCACGCAACCATCGGCTACAAGTACATTCTTAGCTTTGGAACCTACAATGTATCTTGTCGGGTTGTCGTCACGAACCTTTGTATAGATCGGGCTGCCAGCAAATAAGCCATCCAGATTCTCATCTTTCAGAAGCTTCATATTCTCTTCGAAGTAGCTCTGCATATCGGAAATTCTTGCGCTGTAACCTGTGAACTCATAACCCTGAATATTTAATCTATCAGTCTGAGTGGACAGAACATCACGCTCGAAGTACTTATAACCACGAACATAAGCTGCCTCGATCAGTTTGATCAGCAGTTCTCTTTCAAGAACATAGATATTCATGCCGAGATTCTGTACGCCGTCTTCTTTGGAATTCAGGAAAATCTCTTTTACCTTGTTTCCTTCCATATTCATTGTGAAACAGAAGTTGGTTGCGTCACTGATCTTCTTGAGGCCAGCCGGAATCTCTTCTTTTTTGTAAACCATTGTTACGTCAGCGCCGCTCTCAGCGTGTGCTTTCATAAGATCCTTGAAGTCAAAGTTCACAGCAATGTTTGCATCTGTCATTACTACGTACTTTTCTTTCTGGTCTTTCAGCATATCCATAACGCTTGCAAGAGCGTCAACACGACCGCTGTATACTTTTACGTTCTTCTCAGAGTACGGCGGGAAGATATTTAAACCACCGTTCTTACGAGTCAAATCCCACTCACGACCTGCGCCAAGATGGTCCATAAGAGAATGGTAATTGCTACGCACGAGAACGGAAATATTATCGATTCCGCAGTTTACCATACTGGATAAGATAAAATCTACCATACGGTAACGGCCGCCAAATGGAATGGACGCCATAAGACGCTCGCCCACTAACTCCGGTACAAGACTGTCATAACTGTTTGGGAAAATAATACCCAGTGCATTTGCGTTGGAATTTACCATTGTTCTCCACCACCTTCTACATTTTTACTAACCATAGCATTCGGGCCGATCTTAGCGCCATCGCCGATCACAACACGCGGACCAACGGTAGCTACACCCTTCTCGTCGCCGCTCGGCATAGCGCCAACAACTGCGTCCTTGCCAATTACTACGTTTTCAGCTACGATACAGTGCTTAACAACGGCGCCGGCTTTGATCACTGTGCCGCCCATTACTACTGCATCCTCAACTTCAGCATCTTCCTCAACCTTAACACCGGCATAGAGGATGGAGTGTTTTACGTGACCATCGATACGGCAGCCATCTGTGATCATGGAGTTCTCAACAACACCATTCTCACCGATCTTGTGGCCTGTCATACCGGAGTTACGGCTGTAGATCTTCCAGTCCTCATCGAACAGGTCGATACCGGAATGCTCCGGATCCATAACTTCCATATTTGCTTCCCAAAGGGAGGAGATTGTTCCTACATCCTTCCAGTATCCGTCAAAGTGATACGCATACATATTGCGGCCATCTTTTAACAGATTCGGGATAATGTTGTTACCAAAGTCGTTTTCGGAATTCGGATCAGCCTCATCCTCTTCCAGATATTTCTTAAGAATATCCCAGTTGAAGATATAGATACCCATAGAAGCCAGATTGGACTTCGGATTCTTCGGTTTCTCCTGGAACTCAGTGATCTTATCGTTCTCGTCAGCTACCATAAGGCCGAAACGAGATGCCTCTTCCCACGGAACTTCCATAACTGCAACGGAGAACTCAGCGTTTTTCTCTTTGTGGAAACGTAAGAAATCGCTGTAATCCTGCTTACAGATCTGGTCACCGGAAAGAATAATTACATATTCCGGATCATAGCGCTCGATGAACGGAATATTCTGGTAAATCGCATTTGCAGTTCCTTTGTACCAGTCAGAGCCATCTGCTTTCTGGTACGGCGGAAGCACATGAACACCACCATAAAGACGGTCTAAATCCCACGGCTGTCCATTTCCAATGTACTCGTTGAGCACCATCGGCTGGTACTGAGTAAGGATACCAACAGTATCGATGCCGGAATTTACGCAGTTAGACAGCGGGAAGTCGATAATACGATACTTTCCACCAAAGGGAACTGCGGGTTTTGCCAGCTTCTGTGTCAGGGCATAGAGACGGGAACCCTGGCCGCCGGCAAGCAGCATTGCAATCATTTCTTTTGCCATAATATTTCCCCCTGAAATTATAAAATCGGTTATTATAATCTTAGCACACTTTTTATAAATTCGATACCCTTTTTGTGAAAAATATTTAATTTTCCCATCCTTTTCCATTGGTTTGACAGCATATTTACAATAAAACCTTTCAATATGACATGTCAGTTATGTGCATCTTCACTAATCCTGCAGAAATTGAGCCATAATATAGTTGCTTACATCCATGCCGTACTCGGTTAATCGAAAATGATCGCCGTCGATTTCTGCACCGCCGTCCGAGATGATCCGCTTTAAAAGTCCGGGATACACATCATCGGCCTTCACTCCAAAGCGTTCTTCAAACCCTTTCAGCGATACTCCTTCTGTCAGGCGAAGACCGACAAAGAAATATTCCTCCTGCATATCCCGATCTGTCAATGCAATTTCATCACATCTTTGCACAGAACTGCATTCCAGATATTCCGTCAAGTCGGACGTATTGCAGAACCTGCATCCATTTATATAGGAAGAAGCTCCCAAACCAAGTCCAAGATAAGGAACTCCTGTCCAATAGCCGATATTGTGCCTGCATTCATATCCGGACTTCGCATAGTTGGATATCTCATAACGCTCGTAACCCAATTCCTTCAGGAACGTTTTCGTTCGATGATACATATCCCGTTCTGCATCTTCATCCGGAAGCAAACCGTCTCCCCGGTCATCTCCATACTTTTCAAAGAATGGAGTTTCCTCCTCGATGATCAGACTGTACGCTGAAATATGTTCCGGCTCCAGCTCCGCAACTTTCCTTAAAGTTTCCATCCAGCTTTCAACCGTCTGTCCCGGAAGAGCTGACATAAGATCCACATTGATATTTGCGAATCCACATGCCCTGGCCATATGATAGCTCTCCAAAAATTCTTCATACGTGTGAATTCGTCCTAATGCCTTCAATTCTTCATTCTCCGCCGACTGCAGCCCGAAACTCAAACGGTTGATTCCCGCCTTTCTGTAATCACGAAGTTTTTTCTCTGTCACAGTTCCCGGATTGGCCTCCATGGAGATCTCCGCATCTTCTGCAATCTTGAAATTCTGTTGCAGTGCATCAAAAATACGCACCATATCTTCCGAATCCAGAATAGAAGGAGTGCCGCCTCCCACGAACACGGATGTCACCGTTGTATCACGAAAGCCGGCACTGGCAGTTTTTATTTCATCAATCAATCGATCTGCATATCGTTTCTGTACATCCGGTCCCTGCGGAAAGGACAGGAAATCACAGTAGGCACATTTTTTCACACAGAAAGGGATATGCAGATATAATTCCATTGTTTCTTTCATTATTTAATTCCCAAATACTCCTTCCAATCCATTGGCGTGCCGTCAAGAACTGCCGCCTCCAAACTGTCGCCACGGTATTGAAGCTTCAAAGAAAAGAAAGCCGAATCTTCATCCATCAGTTTAAAGAAAATCTTATCCCCAACCCAAAGATTCAGGCTGTCAATCTCCGACTTCTTCACCCATTCCAGAGTTCCCTCGTCACAAAGCGTTGGTTCTCCTTCGAACCCGTCCGCTGTGTAAAGGAACATATACTCCGCTTCCTCGTCATTATATAAGAACGTAACGATTCCCCGAAGTCTGTAATCGGTCAATGTATAGCCGGTCTCCTCTTTCGCTTCACGGAGGAGACAGTCCTCCGGGCTTTCACCGAATTCGAACTTGCCTCCAATACCGATCCACTTATCTTTATTTACATCATTTTTCTTTCTGATCCGGTGCAGCATCAGGTACTGATCATCCTGCTCCAGATAACATAAGGTTGTTAGTTTCATTATTCCTCGTCCAGTTTCAGTACGCTCATGAAGGCCTTCTGCGGAATCTCCACATTGCCTACCTGGCGCATACGTTTCTTACCTTCCTTCTGTTTCTCAAGAAGTTTCTTCTTACGAGTAATATCACCGCCATAACACTTAGCAAGCACGTCCTTACGAACAGCCTTAACCGTCTCACGGGCAATGATCTTTCCACCTACTGCTGCCTGGATCGGAATCTCAAACAGATGTCTCGGAATTTCGTCTTTTAACTTCTCACACATTCTGCGGCCGCGCTCATACGCATTACCGGAGAATACGATGAAGGAAAGGGCATCCACTTCTTCGCGGTTGATCAGGATATCCAGTTTCACCAGCTCGGATCTCTCATATCCCTTCAGTTCATAGTCGAAGGACGCATAACCTCTGGATCTGGACTTCAGCGCATCGAAGAAGTCATAAATGATCTCATTTAACGGGAGTTCATACTTGAGCAGTGCTCGTGTAGACTCCATATATTCCATACCCAGGTACACACCGCGGCGCTCCTGGCAAAGAGTCATGATTGCTCCGACGAATTCTGTTGTAACCATAATCTCGGCGGTTACGATCGGCTCCTCCATATACTCGATCTCAGCCGGATCCGGCATATTGGTCGGATTGGTCAATTCAATCATCTCACCGTTGGTCTTATGAATACGGTAAACAACGCTCGGTGCGGTAGTGACAAGATCCAGGTTGTACTCACGCTCCAGACGTTCCTGAATAATCTCTAAGTGAAGAAGACCAAGGAAACCGCATCGGAAACCAAAGCCAAGGGCAATAGAAGTTTCCGGTTCAAAGAACAGGGAGGCATCATTTAACTGAAGTTTTTCCAATGCATCACGAAGCTCCGGATACTTTGCACCGTCAGCCGGATACAAACCGCAGTAAACCATCGAAGTTACTTTTTTATAACCCGGAAGCGGCGCTTCGCACGGAACCAGACGGTTTGTGATCGTATCACCAACACGGGTATCTTTTACATTTTTGATGCTGGCTGTCAGATAGCCAACCATACCGGCAGAAAGCTCATCACACGGATGGAACTGACCTGCACCGAACGTACCAACTTCTACAACATCATAGGTCGCACCGGTCGCCATCATCTTGATCGGAGTACCTCTTCTTACCGTACCCTCTTTTACTCGGAAGAATACGATAACACCGCGGTATGGATCATAAAGAGAGTCGAAGATCAATGCCTGAAGCGGCGCTTCCGGGTCTCCTTCCGGAGCCGGGATTTTCTCCACAACAGCCTCCAAAACATCCTCAATATTCAAACCGTTTTTTGCGGAGATTTTCGGTGCATCATGGGCCTCAAGGCCGATCACGTCCTCGATCTCATTGGCAACACGCTCCGGATCCGCGCTCGGAAGGTCAATCTTATTGATAACCGGGAAAACTTCCAGATTGTGATCCAACGCCAGATACACGTTTGCAAGCGTCTGTGCCTCAATACCCTGCGCTGCATCAACCACAAGAATCGCACCGTCACAAGCTGCAAGGCTTCGGGATACCTCGTAGTTAAAGTCAACATGGCCAGGAGTATCGATCAGGTTAAAAATATACTCTTCTCCATCCTTGGCACGATATACGGTACGTACCGCCTGGGATTTGATCGTAATTCCACGTTCACGTTCCAGATCCATATTATCCAGAACCTGTGCCTGCATCTCACGGCTGGTCAGCAGACCTGTATGTTCAATGATTCGATCGGCAAGGGTTGATTTGCCGTGATCAATATGGGCAATAATACAAAAATTCCTAATTTTATCCTGGGAATATTCTGCCATTCTGTTTCCTCTCTTCTATTTCGATTTCTACTCTCCAATATACCATTTTTTTTAATACGGTGCAAGAGGTTTGACAATCTCTCCAAACTGGATTAAACTATAGGAACGGGGCAGTTTATTATGTTAACATGGCCCAGCACTATCGCATGTTACAAAGGAGGTCCTCATGGCACAAACTCAGGCAAAAACAAAGACTATGGATATGACAAACGGCTCCATAGCCAAGCTGTTGATCGCATTCGCAATCCCGCTCTTAATGGGAAACCTGTTCCAACAGCTTTACAATACCGTAGATAGTCTTGTGGTCGGAAACTTTGTCGGCAAAGAAGCACTGGCCGCAGTTGGTTCCACTACCCCGATCATTAACACATTGGTCATGTTTTTCGGTGGTGTAGCTGTAGGTGCCAGTGTAATCATCAGCCGCTACTTTGGTGCCCATGATGATGAAAAACTCCATACTGCCATTGAGACTACAATGGCTCTTACATTTATTAGCAGTATTCTCTGTACAGTACTTGGCATCTTTATTGCACCGGGACTTCTCCGTTTCATGGATACCCCGGAGGATGTTCTTCCGGAAGCTGCCACCTATTTAAAGATTTATTTTGCAGGTGTATCCGGCCTTTTGATCTACAATATGGCCAGCGGTATCCTCCGCGCAGTCGGTGATACCAAACGTCCGCTCTACTTCCTGATCTTTTCCAGTATTATGAATATTGTTTTAGATCTGCTCTTTGTTATTTCATTCAATCTTGGAATTGCCGGTGTTGCTTATGCGACCATTATTTCTCAGTTTGTATCTGCGATCCTTGTCATGGCAATTCTGACAAGAAGCACCGAAAATTACCGTTTCGTCTGGAAAGACCTCTGTTTTAATAAGAAGATGCTGAGTCAGATCTGTACGGTCGGTTTTCCGGTTGGTCTCCAGCAGGCAGTTACCTCCTTTTCCAATGTGTATGTCCAGTCCTATATCAACAGCTTCGGTTCCAGCTGTATGGCCGGTTGGAGCAGTTATGTAAAGATCGACAGCTTCCTGATGCTGCCGCTCCAGAGCATGTCACAGGCCGGCACCACCTTCGCCAGCCAGAATATCGGAGCGAAGAATCTAAAACGAGTCAAAGACGGTACGAAGACCGCAATATGGTTATCTTCCGCAATTATTTTTGTGCTTGCGTTGATTCTCTGGATCTTTGCTCCACAGATGGTGGCTCTGTTTAACCAGGATCCGGAAGTGATCTACTATGGTACCCTCTTCCTCCGCCTCTGTGTATTTGCTGTGGTAATCTGCTGCCCGAACCAGATCTACGCAGGCACCCTCCGCGGCGCAGGCGATGCGAAATCTCCGATGTATATCATGTTGTTCTCCTACGTGGTATTCCGCCAGATCTATCTGTACCTGGTTAACCGCTTCGCCTACAGTCCGTATACGATCGGTTTCGGCTATCCTGCAGGCTGGATCTTATGTACCATCCTGATGACCCTCTGCTACAAATTCAGCGGCTGGGAAAAGAACATTTCATCTTAATATCCCTCAAGAACCCGGCATATGATATCGGCCAGCGGTTCCATGGCATTTAAGGCCTCTGCATACGTGTTTGTCTGGGCACCCACTTCAATCAGTGCGGTTCGCGCCCTCACATGCTGGTTATAGCGGAGGCCTTTTAAATAAATTTTTCTTGTTAGATTCGGATATTGCTCAGCCGCAAGATACTGAAGCTGAAAACTGAATGCCAGATTGCCCTCCCTGTTGGGATTTGGCAAATACGCAATTGGCCCGTCCGGTGTCTGCGATATTCCGTTGAAAAACATGATCTGCGCCATTTCTTTCCCATTCACATCTGCCACCAGTCTGGTCTCCTCTGCCACACCATCCCGATGAAGATCCAAAACCACTTCGATAGATGGATGTTTCTGGAGAATACCGGTGATTCCATCAAGAGCATAGGTGTATGCCTGATTCCGGTCCAGCTCCCCATCAACCACATCATATTGACTTTCATCGTGAACGACCTGATATCCCGCCTCCTCCAACAGCTCCTTCAAACGTGCCCCCACTCCTACGACCGTAGCTTCCGGATTCTCCGGATAATCTGCATACTCTTCCTGTGAATGTGTATGGTAGATCAGAATCTGAGGTACCTCCCCATTTTTTTCGATCGTCATCTCCATGTCCAGAAAGCGCTCCGCATCCAACAGATTTTGATCAGCCGTTGTGGTCGGATGCACGCTGTAAAAATACTTCATCAAATAATCGAAGTCTTTCAGCTTTTCGTGGATAAACGGTGGCGTGAAGGTGTTTTGTGTCACAACCTCCTCCGCCACCGTTACCGTTTCTCCTGCAGTTTCCGTCGATTCATCCTCTATTGTCTGTTTCCGATCTTTTTCCCAGCCGTCTGCCATCAGTCGTTTATACGTCGGATCCTCAGCATTCCAGTGACTGCCATAAGTCTGTCCTGTCTCCGGAAACAGATGCCCGATCAATTGGATTCCTCCTACTTCCAACATGCTCTCTATCCACTTGGCAATCGTTTCATGGTTATAAACAATCACCATTCCCAGTACAAGCCATACAGCCATCCATCTTATGGATATCCGTTTCGTCCGAAATGTTCGTCTGAACAAATACCATCTATGTTTCATGTTCCCGCCCATTCCGATTTCTTACATCAAGTCTATGCCTGACCGCCCTTATTCATCACCCAAACAGAGCAATATGAATCGCTTCTGATATGGTATAGCTTAACATCTCCACCCTCTCGTCAATGTCATGCGGTGTTACAAACATGGAATCATACTGGATAACCGTGGGAACTCCCATCGCAAATACCGGTATTCCCAAACTTTCCTCTGTCAGACCATTCCTGTGATTACCCACACCGGAACCCGGATGAATTCCCGTATCAGATAACTGAATGGTCACAGCCAGCCGCTCTGCACTGCGGGCCGCCAGGGCATCGATCGCCAGAACCGCGTTTGGTTTTGTCTCTCTTACAATGCCCCGTATTACCTCCGCCGATTCCATTCCGGTCTTTGCCATAACTCCCGGCACAATTCCGCTGAGAACCGGATATCCTTTTCTCTCGCAGAAATCAGAACCGTACTCGGTCAGCAGATGGCGTGTGACCTGAATATGGTCCAGCACACGCGGCCCAAGCGAATCCGGTGTTGCCTCTGCGTTCCCCAGACCTACGATCAAAATATCCGATCCGACCTCACGGCTCCTTATAAGCTCCTTCAGCTGTTCCGCGAGTTTTTCCGAAATCTCACGGTGATAATCTTCATCCTTATCAGCCAATGACGGAGCTTCCAATGTAATATAAGAACCAATGGGCTTTCCCATGGTCTTCGCACCTTCCTCTGTTTTTATCACCACCTCCGTCAAACGAAGATTCAGATCTTTTTCATCCCTTACATGAAGCTCCACCCCGGAGACTTCCGTGTCATCTCCTGGAAAACGTTCCCTCTCCTCCAGGGCGAGGTCTGTTCGAATCTCTCTGTTTTTGCTTTCTTGTTGTTTCATACGATTCACCTTTTTTTATTAACATTTTTCCGCAAAAAAACTGAATTTATGTATTGACAATCCGACCATGTTTAGCTAAAATATAACAGTATGTTTACATTGAACTGTCCGTGTCCAGACTTTGATGCAAAACAAACAGTGAATATTTTTAAATAATATGGAGGTGTACAGATTGGCTAACATCAAATCTGCAAAGAAAAGAATCTTAGTAGCTGAGACAAGAGCTGCTAGAAACAAAGCAATCAGATCTAAAGTTAAAACTTATGTGAAGAAGGTTGAAGCTGCTATTATCGCCGGTGACAAGGCTGCTGCACAGGCTGCACTCGTAGCTGCTACAAGCGAAATCGACAAGGCTACTACTAAGGGCGTATATCATAAGAATACTGCTTCCAGAAAAGTATCCCGTTTGTCCAAAGCTGTAAACGCAATGGCTTAATCGCGATCTAAGACTGGATTTACTAGATTATATATAAAAAACGCTTTTCCGAGGGTGTGTCGGAGAAGCGTTTTTTATTTGTTTTAAAATGCAAAAACAGGGCATTCTCCCTGTTTTCTGCAACTAATATTTTCTTGCGATCAGCAGTTCCACCGCCATTCGGTCTGCCATCCGGCCGGTCTTCACCGCCTCTTCCGATTCCACACAGAGTTCCACATAATCCAGAATCTGCTCCCTTGTAAACGCCTTCGCCTGTGTGATCAGCTTTCCCGCTGCAAAAGGCGGCACTTTGATCTTAGATGCGATATCGCCTTTTCCCATTCCTGCTGCCAATAATTCTTTTACCTGTAAAAGCTGATTGAATTGACGAGCGATCAAAAAGAGAATGCGCATTGGCGGTTCTTTCAATGTCAAAAGATCCTCATAAAGATCCAGAGCTTTTCTTGTATTTCCCGCTACGATCGCTGATACCATCTCGAAAATTCGATTGGTCACATGAACGGTTCCCACGGCATCCACGTCTTCTTTTGTGATCACATCACGTCCCATCGTATAGCAGATCAGCTTTTCAAGCTCCGTCCGGATATTTTCCATATCATCACCGGTCCGCTCCAGGAAATACTCCATCACTTGCTTTGTGATCTTCTTGCCGTCTTTTCCCAGAATCCCTGCGGCCCAACGCATTAACTGATCGGAATCCTGTTTTTTCAGTTCTGCTGCGTATCCCAGATCTTTGACTTTCTTGTACAGCTTATTTCTCTTATCTACTTCACTCTCGCAAAAGATCAGACACACCGTATCCGGCATATCGGGCAGATAATTCACCAATTCCTCCGGCGCACTCTTAAAAAAACCGCTGCCGTCTATCAAGATCAGTCTTCGCTCCGCAAAGAACGGCATGGTATCTGCAAGACTGATGATTTCCCGCACATCCGGATTTTTTCCTTCAAAGTAATTGAAATTCATGGTATCATCGCCTGCAATGGCTTCTCTCAATTTCTTCTTATAATTGCTGACAAGATAGGGTTCATCGCCAAACAATAAGTATACTCGCTTAAAATCGCGATTTTTAATATCCTGATTTAATACCTGCATCATCTACCCTCAAGATTTCTTCAGTACCGCCGCAGTGCCGTAACTTTGATCGCCGCAATTACTGTACACGCACTCCGGTTACCGTCTGCTCAATAATACTGCGCATCATGCTTTCATTTAACTGCCCGGTCACATAGCCAAACACATTTCCTTCGGAATCGATCATAAACGTTGTTGGGTAAGAATAAACTCCATAACTCATAAACAACTCTGTATTTACATCCATCAATACCGGATATGTATATCCGTTTTCCTCCAGAAATGCTGCAATTTCTTCCACCGAACCTTCATCACCGTAATTTGGTGCCGCAACACCAAGAATCACCACCGACGGGTCTTCCTCAGCCGAATACTCTTCATGGAGCATCTGAATCTCCGGCATCTCCCGTCTGCACGGAGGACACCAGGTCGCCCAGAAATTCAGGAAGATCGTCTTTCCTTTATAATCTGCCAATGTATGCGTATTGCCATACTGATCTTCCAGTAAAAAGTCGATTGCCGGAAGCACATTGGCCGCAGCCTCTGTCTCCGCCTCTGTCGCCGGCTCAGTCTCTGCCTCTGTCGTCGGCTCAGTCTCTGCCTCCGTCTCCGGTTCGGTCTCTGCCTCTGTCGTCGGCTCGGCCTCTGCCTCAGTTTCCGTCACTTCCGCCTCCACATTTGGCTGTGAAAGTTCCGACAGATAACCGGTAATGGAATTCATCCTTCCTGTCACCATCATGATACCCATAAAGATCATCAGCACTGCTCCGATCTTTACCGTATATGCTACAACCTTTCTGTGCTTCTTAAAAAATGCCAGAGCATTGGTCGTAAACAATCCTACAACCAGAAACGGAAGGACAAAACCAAGAGTATAGACGCCGATCAACAAAAATCCCTTTGTTCGAGTTGCCGCCGATGCCGCCATCACCAGCACACTGGTCAGCGCAGGTCCCACACAGGGAGTCCAGGCAAAACTGAACGTAAATCCAAGAACAAAGGCCATAAACGGCGACATGGCCAATGCGTGAACCCGGAATGGAAGCTTTCTTGTCTTATCCAACGCTTTTGAAACGCCAAAAACTCCAAGCTGATACAGGCCGATCAGAATTACGATCACGCCGCCAATCCGTGCGAACATCGCCTGGTTTCCTTTAAAGAACTGTCCCAAGGCAGAAACTCCCAAGCCAAGGACAAAGAAAGTAAAACTCACACCCAGAACAAAACAAAACGTGTGAAGAATAACCTTTTTCTGGTCATAATACATCCTTCCATCCTCACCCTTGCGTCCTGTTCCACCGGACAGATATCCGATATAGATCGGAAGCAGCGGAAGAACACATGGTGAGAAGAAGCTTAATATACCCTGAAAGAATACGGTCAGCACAGGAATGCTCACATCTAACGAAAATCCCATTCTTTTTCCTCCCGAATTTTATGTCCTATCCATCATATCAAATCCCATTCTGTCTGTCAAACCATCCGGAAATCTGCATTTTATTTCCATCCGTCCATACGAATATTGCCCCGGATTCAGCTGTTTCACAGACGGCTGCCCCGACACCTTCCAACCGCTCCAGAACCGAGGCATC
>JAFSFU010000047.1 GCA_017435025.1 Lachnospiraceae bacterium
GCGGATAGTTCTTTAATACACGTGGCGGATCCGGGATACCTACTTTTTTCAGCATCTCAGCCGCATGTGCCAAAGCCTGCTCCTTTGTCATATCAGAGTGCAGACGGATTGTCTCGATCATCTGTTTGTCAATACGCATAGACGGGTTCAGCGCGGACATCGGCTCCTGGAAGATCATGGACATCTTACCGCCGCGGATCTTTCTAACTTCTTCTGCCGGAGCTTTTACAAGGTCTACACCGTCTAAAACGATTTCACCATTTGTGATCTTACCTGGTGTATCTTTTAAGAGCTGCATGATGGAAAGAGAAGTAACGCTCTTACCACATCCGGACTCACCTACCAGGCCAAGGATCTCACCTTTATTAATGTTAAAAGAAACATTTGCAACAGCGCAAACGCTGCTTGTTTTACTAGAGAAGAACTCTGTTCGTAAATCTTTTACTTCAAGTAATACTTCCTGTGGCATACTTGGACTCCTTTCATCTTTTCAATCAATTACTTGATCTTCGGGTCAAGAGTATCTCTTAAGCCATCACCAAACAGGTTAAATGCGAGTACTGTAATGAAGATTACAAGACCTGGCAGATAAACCATGTGCGGTGCTGTGCTCAGGTAACTTCTACCCAGGGAAAGCATTGCACCCCATTCCGGGTCAGCTACGTTCGCACCGAAACCGAGGAAGCTCAGGGAGGAAGCTGCCATGATAGCAGAACCGATTCTCATTGTAAAGTTTACGATCAGGGACTGGATTGTACCCGGGAAAATGTGTTTGAAAAGGATTCTTCCATCTTTACATCCCAGGCTTCGTGCAACCTCTACATAAAGAGAGCTCTTTACTGCAAGAGTTGCAGATCTCATAATACGAGCGAAGGACGGTACTGTGAAGACAGCAACCGCGATAAATACGTTAACGATACCAGGTCCTAAACATGCCACGATCGCGATAGCAAGAAGGATATCCGGGAAGCTGAATAATACGTCTGCGCCACGCATTACGAGCATCTCGATCCAGCCGCCATAGTAACCGGAAAGAAGACCTAAAACTGTACCAAGTGCTGCACCTACGATTACGGAAGAAAGAGCAACACCAAGTGTTAACGGAGCACCGGCCATAATACGGCTTAAGATGTCACGGCCGAACTGGTCTGTACCGAACGGATGAGCCGCTGTCGGACCGGAAAGAATATTGTCATAGTCATATGCATCTGCTGCATACGGAGCGATATACGGACCAACGAGTGCAAGGATCAGCAGTAATACCATTACGATGAAAGCTGCAACTGCAGTTTTTCTCTTCATGAACTTCTTAACAAACGCTTTTACCTTACCATCTGTGGACACTTTAATATTTTCATCAATATAATTCTCTTCAAAAGAGGTATTGATTTTTGCCTGTTCATTCTGTGTGTTTGACATAGTATCCTCCTCTTTTTATTAGTCGTAACGAATCTTCGGGTTAATTACGCCGTATAATACGTCAACGATAAGGTTGATAAGAACGTACTGAAGAGCGAAGATTAACAGAATACCCTGGATTGTCGGATAATCACGGTAAGCGATGGAGTCTGTTAACAGACGGCCCATACCCGGAATAGAGAAAATAGTCTCTGTAAGAACGGAACCGGATAATAAACCGCCAATCTGCAGACCGAGGATTGTAACTACCTGGATAAGAGAGTTCATGAAAGCATGGCGGAACATAACGATCTGCTCTCTCTGACCTTTCGCACGTGCTGTACGAACGTAGTCCTCTCTTAATGTCTCAAGCATGGAAGAACGGGAATATCTGGCAAGTGTAGCCATGATACCGGTACCCATAACCATAGACGGAAGGATCAGGTGTTTCAAGCTCTCCAGACCGCCGGACGGAAGCCATCCAAGTTTAACGGAGAAGAACTGGATACCCATAAGACCAAGCCAGAAACCCGGAGCGGAAAGACCACAGATTGCGAATAACATACCGCCAAGGTCAATCCAGGTGCCTCGCTTGATGGCACACATTACACCAATAAATATACCTACAAAAGGAGCCCATACAAGACCCGCAAATACTAACTGAATTGTGAACTGGAATCTGGACCAGATCAGTTCTGTTACCGGGAGATCAGACTTAAAGCTGCGGCCGAGGTCGCCTCTAAGAGCATCTTTTACCCAGTTGAAATACTGAATGATCAGCGGATCATTCAGACCTAATTCTTCTCTGATCGCCTCAACCTCTTCGAGCGGTGCCTCAACACCCGCGAGAGTTTTCGCCGGATCACCCGGGATGAGGTGAATGAACATAAAAACAACAATTGAGATGATGATCATCAACGGAATTGTTTCTAATAAACGTCTAGCAACGTAGCGTCCCATTAAACTACCTCCCTATAGTTCCTACTAGTTTAAGAAACGGAGTAGCGTGCACTACTCCGTTTCGATATTATTATTACTGCTCTAAACCGATTGTTCTGAATACCATTGTTCCGCCCGGTTTGTACTGTAAACCTGTTACATATGTCTTGTAAGCGTTAAGAGTATTGTCGTTACCTAAGAAGATCCACGGACACTCTTCCCAAGCGATAGCCTGTGCTTTTGCATATGCCTCAGCGATTTCGTTAGAATCAGACATCTTTAAAGCATCGTCAAGGAGCTGGTTGAATTCTTCGTTGTTCCAGAATGCTGTGTTGTAGCCGTTCGGCGGGAACTTCTCGCCGTGAAGGATACTTCTCATGGAACCATCAGCCTCGTAAGAACCGGAAGACCAGTTTACGTACCACATCTGAACTGTTGTCTCTTCAAGCGGAGCACTTGTCTTCTCAGCGTTAGCTGTAGACTCGTTCGGAAGAAGGATTACGTTGATACCGATCTGAGCGAGCTGCTGCTGTACAAATGTAGCACCCTTCTGCTCGATTGTTGTGTTATCAACTACGATCTCTACGTCGAAGCCATCTTCGAAGCCAGCTTCTTTCATAAGAGCTTTTGCCTTCTCTACATCTGCTGTGTACGGAGTCTGCTCTGCATAGTAGTAGATGGAATCGGAGAAGATGGATGTCGGAGCTTTTGCATAACCGTTGAATACAACCTTTGCGTAAGCTTCGCTATCGAATGCCCAGTTACAAGCCTGACGAACTCTCTTATCTGCGAACGGTTTTCTGCCATCCGGAAGAGCCCACTCTGTGTTAAGAGTTACATAACGGTATGTAGTAGCCGGAGCAA
>JAFSFU010000048.1 GCA_017435025.1 Lachnospiraceae bacterium
ATATGAACTTCTTTCCCGTCAATATAAATATGGCCTTCGTATCCACCAGTTTTGGTAATCGAAGACTTTCCATTTAATATATTCATGAACGTGCTCTTACCGGATCCGTTGGCTCCGATCAGTCCATATACCTCACCGTCACGGATCGTGATATCCACATTCTTTAAAACATAATTACCGTCAAACTGCTTTGACAAGTTTTTTACCTGCAGCATGAGCATTCCCCCTCGTATCTGACATGCATTATCAGTATTCTAGTATAGAACCCCTTTTTTTGCCAATTGACTTTCTCTATACCCGCCCACACAGTATATAGAGAAATTCTATTTGACATCCAAAAGCCCTTTATTTACATAACAAAAGAGACCGGCCAGATTTCTCCGACCGGTCTAAAAAACCTCATTTTTTATTCGATTTCTACTTACAGTTCATTGAAATAGAACACGCCATCCACCATTGTGGCTTTGCAGCGAGTCATATTGCAGAACGGATGTCCGTCAAAAATTGCCAGATCCGCATCTTTTCCCGGCTCGATGCTGCCCATGCGATGATCCAGTTTCAGGATCTTTGCAGCGTTGATGGTAAGGGATCTGAATGCCATCTCCTCAGATAATCCGTATGCCATGGCAAGTCCGGCCTCCTCCGGAAGCCATCTTGTGAAGGACTGTGCATCCGCAGAAAGAGCAATCTCACATCCTGCTTTTTCCATCAGACCCGGATTTTCCATCGTACAGTTCCAGATTTCCATCTTGCTCGGCACAAGACGAAGCGGTCCAACCACGCACTTTACTTGTTTCTTGGCAAGAATATCTGCCACCTTGAATCCTTCCGTACAGTGCTCTACAACCAGATCCAGACCAAACTCTTCTCCGATACGCACAGCGGTCAGAATATCATCAGCACGATGACAGTGCACACGACAGCGCATCTCGCCGCGCACCACCGGAACCAACGGATCCAGTTTGAAATTATGTTTAAACGGCTTTCCCTCTTTTTCTGCTGCTTCCATTTCGTCCGCATACTGTTTTGCGTTGAAAAGAGCCTCGCGAAGCACCGCACCGATACCCATACGAGTCAATGGCATACGCTTCATCTCACCGTAACAACTCTTCGGATTCTCACCGAGGGCCATTTTCATGACTTCGGTTCCCGGAATCACCAGGTCTAATACACTGTTGGCATCTTTTAATTTCACAGCGACGCCGGTGCCTCCGATCACATTTGCAGATCCAGGAAGTGTGCACATAACCGTAAAACCGCCCTTGCGCGCTTCCGTGATACCGATGCTCCATGGATCCAGAGAATCGATCATACGAACATGAGCCGTCACAGGATCTGTCATCTCGTTGTCGTCATCTCCGCCGCCGCGCACGCCCGGCTCACCCATTGCAAGATGGCTGTGGGCATCAATCAGACCCGGAGTTACCCACTTTCCGGTCAGATCGACTACCTCCGCATCAAGCGGAATATCAACTTCTGTACCAACCGCTTTGATCACACCATCTTCTACTAAAATGGTTGCATGTTCCATAATACCATCACTGATCGTAACAGCCTTACAATTTGTCAATGCAATCATATTGTTCTCCTTTGCAGTTCAAAGATTACAGGTCGTTGTGCCAGAACTTACCGTCGATCATCGTTGCTTTGCAGCGTGTCATATTGCAGAGCGGATGTCCGTCAAAAACTGCAAGGTCCGCATCTTTTCCTGCTTCCAGGCTGCCGATTCTGTGATCCAGTTTCAGGATCTTCGCTGCGTTGATGGTCAGTGCCTTGAATGCCATCTCCTCAGAGAGACCATACGCCATAGCCACACCGGTCTCCTCCGGCAGCCACTGGGTCATAGTCTCTGCGTCAGCGGTAAGAGCAAATTCTACACCTGCTTTTTCTAAGATGCCCGGATTCTCGATCTTGGTTCCCCAGATCTCCATCTTGCTCGGAACCATACGCATCGGTCCAACCACACACTTTACCTTCTTCTCGGCTAAGATATCTGCAATCTTGTAGCCTTCTGTTACATGCTCAACCGTATAATCAAGGCCAAATTCCTCAGAAACACGGATCGCAGTCATAATATCGTCTGCACGGTGGCAGTGGATACGGCAGCGCATCTCACCGCGTACCACCGGAACCAACGCATCCAGTTTAAAATCACGTTTCACTTTTTTATCCGGAGTCTCAGCAGCCAGCTCGTCAGAGTACTGTTTTGCCTGGAACAGAGCCTCACGAAGAACAGCGCCTGTGCCCATTCTTGTCATCGGCATCTTCTTCTGTCCGCCGTAGCAGCCCTTCGGATTCTCACCGAGAGCCATTTTCATCATCTCGGTACCCGGGATAATGATATCTTCAATGCATCTTCCGTCTTTCAGTTTGAAAGCGATACCGGTACCGCCGATCACATTCGCAGAACCCGGCATTGTATAACAGGTTGTGAAACCAGCCTTACGAACCGGTTCATACGCGATACCAAACGGATCGAGTGCATCGATAATGCGGATATGAGCTGTTACCGGATTGGTAATCTCATTGCCGTCATCTCCGCCGCCTCTTGCGCGCGGCTCGCTCATTGCGGAGAAGTGAGAATGGGCATCGATGAAACCAGGTGTTACCCACTTTCCTTCCAGATCGATCACTTCTGCATCTGCCGGAATTTCCACATTTGCGCCTACTGCTTTTAAAACTCCATCTTCTACGAGAATTACCGCATTCTCAATCGTTCCATTGGTCACTGTAACGGCCTTACAATTTGTTAATGCAATCATGTTGTTTCTCCTTTTCTGAATTTATATCGTTCATCAATTACAGTTCTTTTAATAATGCTGCAAGAACCTCAAACATTTTGTCAAAGGATTCCAGATTCATCTGCTCCTGCGGGGTGTGTGCACCATTGCAGGATGCGCCCATTGTTACAATATCAAGGCCAGGGATCATATCGCTGAATACACCGCACTCAAGACCGCCGTGCGTTGCGATTGTTTCCATCACTTCACCCTTCTGCTCCATAAAGATCTTTGCAAGAATCTCACGCATCTTAGAGTTCGGGTTATACTCCCAGGACGGATACTTTCCGTGAATACTTACAGTTGCGTCATACATCGCTGCAAGAATACACAGTTCCTTCTCCATCTGATCACGGAGAGACGCTTTCTCTGCACGAAGAGAATAACCGATCTCCACATGATCCTCGCTGCATCGAACCACTGCCAGATTCTCGGATGCAGTCGGGAGACCCTCGATCTGCAGACTTCTGTGACGAAGTCCGGTCGGAAGAATGTACATAAAGTCGATCAGATCTGCACTTCCCTCTTCACAGATCGCAGCTGCTGATTCCGCTTTCTCAAAAACAACCTCAAAGCCCGGTTCCTGGAAGCTGATCTCATTGCGGATTTCCGCAACGATTCGGTCAAAATTCTTACGGATCACTTCCTCAGATGCGCCGCTGGCAAATACCGCTTCACACTCTCTCGGAATCGCATTATTCTTAAGACCGCCATTCAGATTGATGATCTGCACATCACAGCATCCTGCGATTTCTTTCATAATACGCGCACAGATTTTTAACGCGTTGCCCAACTCATTGATGATGCATGCGCCGGAATGACCGCCCTTGAGACCTGTTACAAATACACGGTATGCCGGAAGATCACACGGATCAAACTCTACCGGTTTCTTTAATGTGATCATTTCTCCGCCCGCGCTGGTGATACCGGTTCCCTTGCCGTCTGCACCGAAATCCAGATTCACATAGCGGGTACCTTTAAAGTATTCTTTCTTTAAAGCAAACGCACCGTAAAGACCAACTTCTTCCTGAACAGTAAACGCACATTCCAAAGCCGGATGCGGAAGATCCATTGCTAAAAGTGCCATCATATACGCAACACCCATACCGTCATCGGCACCGAGCGTTGTTCCTCTTGCCTTCAGATAGCCGTCCTCCACATACAGATCCAATGGATCCGTATCAAAATTGTGGGAACAATCTGCATTCTTTTCACATACCATATCGGTATGTGCCTGCAGAATAACAGTCTCATGATCCTCATAACCCACACTTGCCGGCTTGTAGATCACCACATTATGTAATTCATCTCTCACATAATCGAGACCGAGATCTTTTGCGAACTGCTCCAGATAATCGGCGCATTTTTCTTCTTTAAAAGATGCACGCGGAATCGCAGAGATTTCCTCAAAATATTTCTGATGTAACTTGCTATGATCCAATACGCTCATTCTAATACCTCCCTGGCGTAAAAATATTTAAAATTTGATTTCCATTGTGATCAGGTCGCTGGTTTCAGCAACAAATCCTCGCTGTTTCAGCGCATTCTCCAATTTTCCATTCTCAATGCAATACGTACAGGAAACTTTTTCGATGCCCTGAGCTTTTGCATAATTCACAGCAAAATCAAGACATTTCTCATAATCGCCGCCCATCATTGCGATGTGAAGCGTTGCATGGTGCTGGAATCGACCGCCGCATACAATGAAACTTTCATTTTTCTTATCCTCAAACACCTTGCCCTCGATCGCAAAACCTTTTGCATTGGCCTCGTTTATATGATAAAACGTACGGTTGAAGATCATATAATCGTTGTATTCTTCTTTCATAGGAAGAATCAGTTCCACAGCTCTCTGCCAGTTGACATGTTTAAACCCATGTGGATTTCCACCGGACAGGTCCGTCAGATGATACCCTCTATGCTGACCGGACTTTGACAGCCCATTAATCTTTGCAAGACCGGCGCTGACCTGGTTATTCACACCGGTAAACATCGCCATAGACGGACATCCGTTTTCTTCTGCCAATCGATGATACTCCTTATAGATTGCTTTTCCTGCCCCCTGGTTCTGCCACTTCGGGCTCACTCGCAGAGTCTCAAGCCAACCACTTCCGTCAAACAGAACGGAAAAACGACCGATACCAATCATCCATTCATCGTCAAATACGCAGACAAGACCGCCTTTCAGACTATCGAAATAATGCCAGGCATCTTCCAGATAACAATAATTTCCCATTGTCTCTTTTTCCACACGGACGCATTCTGCCATATCCTCATAGGTCGCCATTCTTACTGTGAAAGCCATATCCATTCCCCCAATTTCCAGGTGATTGATCCATTATGATCCAAATAGTGTCTCGTTCTTGAGACACTCCGATGTAATGAAAAAACGGCGTGACATTGTATCTGCCACACCGTTAATCATACCAAATTTTTCTGACAACTGCAACCTTTCGGCGCATTATTCATTACGAATTGCTGCCAATGGACTTAATTTCATGGCACGAATCGCCGGGAATAATCCTGCAAACATGCCGATAATGATTGCGAACACAACCGCCATTCCGGCCAGCCACGGTGGGATCCTGGAGATATCTCCACCTTCCATTCCCATCAGCGCACCGCCAAGGAACTGATTCACCAGCCAGGAGATTCCGTAACTGAGTCCCAGACCAACGATACCGCCCATAAATCCGATAAAACCGGCTTCGATCAGGAACATATTCCGGATACTTCCGAGAGAACAGCCAAGTACTTTCAATACACCGATTTCCTTTGTTC
>JAFSFU010000049.1 GCA_017435025.1 Lachnospiraceae bacterium
CCAGCCCAGTTCCCGATACCACTCTTCCAGCTTGTCCGCCACTAGGTTGATGCCGGCTGCATTGTGCGATCCACTGTCGATATTTACCAGTTCCTCCAGCTGTTTCAGATACAACTCCAAATCCATTGCTGCGCCTCCTTTGCAGTCTCTTGCTTGTTGTCTAAATCATATTATATCATTATATACTCTTCTGTCAAGATGTGCGACAAGGTCTTTCCTGCAAAACAAAAAAGCCGGTACATTTCTGTACCGACTTTCATGCCCAGAACCGGAATCGAACCAGCGACACATGGATTTTCAGTCCATTGCTCTACCAACTGAGCTATCTGGGCGCATATATTTGAAAGCGCAGGAGCATCTGAAATTTTAAGATGAAGGCTCGTTGGGAGCTCGCTCACAAACGAGTTTTTATCTTGAAATCTCAACGTTGATTTGCATTTGCAAATCAACGTACAAACGAGGAACCTTGTTCCTCGTTTGGGCTGACGCGAGATCCCTCACGCATCAAATATAAATGGGCGGAGGTGGATTCGAACCACCGAAGCAAGTTGCAGCAGATTTACAGTCTGTCCCCTTTGGCCACTCGGGAATCCACCCATATCATTCTGACAAGACAAAATGATATCACAAGACTATTTAAAAGTCAAGTGTTTTTTCTTCAAATATCATCGCACAGTACGGAGCCAGTTCCACATGGATGGAACCGTTCTCTACCGGATATTCCACCTTACCTACATTATAACGTTCAGCAGTGGACTTCATAATGCGCGTCATCGTATTACCGGACACCTCAGCCTGCCATACCGGAACATGCACACGCTTTACAAGACCTGTACTGTTCACTACAACCACGCCGCGCTCTCCCCTGTGGAAACGACCATACGCGATCACGCCGCTCTCTGCCACCAACGGCTTAAAGGAACCGTTGCGGAACGCTTTGTTTCGTTTACGGATACCGGTCAGATAGAGATGGAACTCGATCAGCTCCTGATTCTCTTTGCCCCACGGATAGGTACGTCTGCTGTCCGGATCGGTCCATCCGCAAACGCCGGCTTCATCACCGTAATAGATGGTCGGCGCACCCGGCCATGTCATCTGTACGATCGCCGCCGCACGGAAAGTACCATAATTCAGATTAGAATCCGCAGCTTCGGCACCTCTTGTATGGAGACGTCCCACCTCACGATTGGTTCTTGTCAGGAAACGAGAATGATCATGGTTGGAAAGCTCATTCATCGCCGCCATCAGAGACGGAGTCTGCAAGGAACACATATTATCCAACATTGCGTACATAAACGCCTGGCTGTTCTGGCAAAGATGATCGTCATAACGGTCACTGTGCTTTTCCAGACCGGTAAGGAACCAGGAAAGCGGATCCATAAACGCATCATAGTTCATGATTGTATCCCACTGGTCACCTTTCAGCCAGGAGGATGAATCTCCGTAATGCTCCGCAAGAATCAGGGAATCCGGATTGGTTTCTTTCACCACTTTTCGGAAATCTCTCCAGAATTTATGATTCATTTCCGAAGAATGTCCCAGATCGGCTGCTACATCCAGTCTCCAGCCGTCAATGCAGTACGGCGGAGCCAGCCATTTTTTTGCAACATCTAAAATATACTGATATAATTTTTCCGAACCTTCATAATTCAGTTTCGGAAGCGTATTGTGGTTCCACCAGCCCTCATAAGACTTATTATCCGGCCACGCCTCCGCACTGTCATCTTTAAACAGGAAGAAATCACGGTACGGGCTATCCGCGGACGCGTAGGCACCCGGCTCGTAGCCGCCGTTCTTCTCATAAATCTTCTCGCGATCCAGCCATTTATTGAAGGAACCACAATGGTTGAACACACCATCCAAAATAATCTTCATGCCGCGTTTGTGTACTTCCTCCACAAACTGCGCAAAAAACTCATCACTGGCCTTCAGATTCTCCGGATCTGCCGTGCGCACAGAATACTTCAGTGCATCGCGGTTGTCGAGTGCATCTGCATCCACAAGGCCATCCGCATCTTTCACAATTTTTCCATAATGCGGATCGATGTGCTCATAATCCTGACAATCATATTTGTGATTCGAAGGAGAGACAAACACCGGACTCAGATAGAGAACTTCCACTTTCAAATTCTGCAGATAATCCAGCTTATCCCAAATACCCTGAATATCACCGCCATAGAAGCGGTCCACATCATGAACCGACAGACCTTCTTCCCAATTATCGATTTTTTCCACCGGGAAGCCAATATACACATACTCATCTGATACCACATCGTTGGCCGGGTCGCCATTGCGGAAACGATCTACGAAGATCTGGTACATTACCGCACCCTTTGCCCACTCCGGCACATGAAAGCCCGGTGTGATCAGGAACATTCTCTTTGGATCCATTTCCTCTGACACACCAAGACGATTATAACGACAGGCATCTTCGCCTTTTGAAATTTCAAAGTAGTAATGAAGGGGAGCCTCACCAACCGGAAGTTCGCATTCGTAGAAGTCAAACAATCCCTGGCTCTCTACTTTTTTCAGTTCTATTTTCAGTTGTTGTTCATATACGATCAGGCAGACCTTGTCTGCATCATCTTTCGCTGTTCTGAACCGGAGTGTTACCACATCACCGGTATCCGGTTCTTCCGGAATTCTGTAATCAATCGTTTCGTCACAAAACAGAGCCGCTCTCACCATCCGAAACAGCTCCTCCTCTCCACATAGTTGTAAACACAAAGTCACTTCTATCATTATACAGGAAAACCACCTTCTTTGCATCCTTTTTTTCATATTATGGAAGATATTCTGAAAAGAATTCCTACGGAACAGAAAAAAGACCAGCTGGGAATTGCTGGTCTTTTTCGGAAAAGGTATTATGTCTCTTATGGGGTATAGCAAAAACTATATAATGTATTGGGGGGTTACGTGTAGTAATATAACACAAAACCCAAAATAAGTGTGCACAAACATACCTGGATTTAAAAAATATTTTTGTTCATTTTGACGTCCCGTGCCGGACATTTGTACATATTTTACATTTTAAACTTTAAAACGGCGTTTGCCTTTGTTTTTCTTGAGCACACGCCGTTTTTCTTAATTTAATTAACCGTTATATTATCTCTTTTATCAAACGTTTTGCCAAACCGTTATTCCTGTTCAAACAGAGCTTCGAACTCTTCCTGGCCGATTTTTTCCTTTTCCAGGAGAAGATCGCAGCATTTATGAAGAATCGGTTCGTTCTTGAGAATGATCTCTTTCGCCTTCGTATAACACTCATCCACGATCTTCTTCACCTCATCGTCGATGATCGCCGCCACGCTCTCACTGTAACTTCTGGTCTGGGCAAAATCACGACCGATAAAGACTTCGTCCTCGTCACTTCCGTAGTGGATCATGCCTGCTTTTTCGGACATACCATACTTCGTCACCATTGCACGGGCGATGGCTGTCGCCTGTTTGATATCCTGAGATGCACCGGTTGTCACATCCTGGAATACAATCTCTTCCGCAATGCGTCCGCCGAATGCCACCATGATATTCTGCAGCATTTTGCCCTTGGTGTTGAACATTTCGTCTTTCTCCGGCAGCGGCATTGTATAACCTGCCGCACCCATTCCGGTCGGAATGATGGAGATTGTGTGAACCGGTCCCATATCCGGAAGAACATGGAACAGGATCGCATGTCCCGCCTCATGATATGCGGTGATCTTCTTCTCTTTCTCAGAGATCACTTTGCTCTTCTTCTCAGCACCAATTCCTACTTTAATAAAGGCGCGCTCGATATCCGACTGACGGATAAAGCGTCTCTTGTCTTTTGCTGCATAGATAGCCGCTTCATTGAGCAGGTTTTCCAGATCTGCACCGGTAAAACCGGCAGTTGTCTGCGCAATCTTCGCCAGATCCACATCATCACCCAGCGGTTTGGAAGCCGCATGAACCTTTAAGATCTCCTCACGGCCCTTGATATCCGGTCTGCCAACGCCCACCTTACGGTCAAAACGACCCGGACGAAGAATTGCCGGATCCAGAATATCCACACGGTTGGTCGCTGCCATAACGATAATACCCTCGTTGACACCAAAACCGTCCATTTCTACCAAAAGCTGATTCAGTGTCTGCTCACGCTCATCGTGACCACCGCCCATTCCGGTACCACGACGTCTTGCAACAGCATCAATCTCATCAATAAATACGATACACGGTGCATTTTTCTTCGCGTCCTCAAAAAGATCGCGCACGCGGGACGCACCGACACCAACGAACATTTCTACGAAATCTGAACCAGAGATGGAGAAAAACGGAACTCCCGCCTCACCGGCCACAGCCTTCGCCAAAAGTGTCTTACCGGTTCCTGGCGGACCCACCAGAATCACACCCTTCGGGATTCTCGCACCCAGCTCCGTATACTTTTTCGGATCTTTCAGGAAGTCCACGATTTCCTCCAGATCCTCTTTCTCTTCCTGAAGACCTGCCACCTTGGAAAAGTTAATATTGTTGGTCTTACTCATGCGGGCGCGGCTCTTACCAAAATTCATCATCTTAGAATTTCCTCCGCCGCCGGCTCTTGCGTTCATCGCACTGAACATCACCAGCATCACCAGCAGTGCAAGCCCTACCGGCACGATCACGGTCAGAAGATAACTCTCCTGCGGAACATCCTTCAATAAATATTCAATATTGTTTTCTCTTAAAATTTCCTGCACAGCGACAACATCGGAAACTGCCATTTCACGATATTCTCCATCTGTCAGTGCTACGATCACATTACCGGTCGGAATCTGCGGATTCTGCTCGATCTGAGCCATCTTTACGGTTTTGTTTTCGATCGCCACCAGGAATTCCTGGTATGTCATTTGATCTTCGAGCAGCTTCTGCTGAGTCAATGCAGAAAAGAATGTGAGCATGACCATGATCAGCAGGATAAAGCCCATTCCCCGAAACTGTCGATTATGTCTCGTCGGTTGATTCTGTTTCAACGGTGATCCTCCTTCTATTCAAACTCCACAACTCCGATATACGGCAGATTGCGGTATTTCTGGTCATAATCCAGACCATAACCCACCACAAACTTATCCGGGATGGAGAAACATGTATAATCCACAACTACCTGCTTTTTCACACGGCGCTCCGGTTTGTCAAGCAGTGTGCACAGACGCAGAGATTTCGGATTTCTCTGCTTCAGGATCTCGATCAGATAAGCGAGGGTTCTTCCGGAGTCAATAATATCCTCCACGATCAAAACCTCTTTGTTTTCAATTGTTTCATCTAAATCCTTCATAATGCGGACGATTCCGGAAGACTCCGTACCGCTTCCATAACTGGATACCGCAATAAAATCCATTGTCACCGGAACAGTCAGGCGCTTTGCCAATTCACATGTGAAGAACACACCGCCCTTCAAGGTACAAAGCAGGTGAATTTCCTTACCGGCATAATCCTGATTGATCTTTTCGGCAATTTCACCGATTCGTTTGTTTACAACTTCCTCTTCAAGAAGAACTCTAATCCTCTCAGCCATTACTTTTCTCCTTTGCATAATGTTACTTGCAATATTGTACGTGTATTTTCTGTAATCTTATAGTGTTCACTGATGCGATATCCGATAACCCAGAGAATGTGACTTCCGTCTGCCAGGAGCGGTATCCCGTCCCGCATCTCTTCCGGAATTTTTTCGTCAATAAAATATCGTTTCAAAAGTTTTCGCTTTTCTCCCGAATAAAAGAAATAATCTCCGCTTTCTCTGGACCGGACGCACAATGTGCCCTTTATTTTATCATAATCAAACCATTTCGTATACTGGTTTTTCGGGATTTCAAGGTCTTTTTTCCATGGAAACACCTGCATTTCCAGCGAAACATCGACGTTTCCGGGAGATATTTCTTCCTTCTTTCGAATTTCCAAAGTTTCATATCTCCGCACTGCCTGAAGTCCGTATGGCAGATCCGCACAGGTTCCTCCGCCCGGTCCCGTAAGTTCGCAGACCGCGTCCACATGGCGGGCTGTAATATCTTTTTCCTGCCCGGCTGCCGCAGCGATCATGGCACGAACCAGATAGTTTTTCATAATCTCCTGCTGACGGTCAAACACCGCCGTCTGAATCTGCGTCTTGTTATCCCCTAAAATTTTTTCCGCCTCCGTGGCAAAATATGCATCGGCCTGCGCTGCCAGTGATGCCAGATGCAGCACATGGTCCGCTGCACGATCGTTGATTTCTTCTTTTACCCACGGGATCAGCTTGTTCCGCACTTTATTTCGTCCATACCGCAGTTCCGCGTTTGTGCTGTCTTCGCACCATACAATATTTCTGTCCCTCAGGTATCTTTCAATCTCCACTCGCGACACGCATAAAAGCGGTCGGATAAGTATTCTTCCCTCGTTAGTCTCACGGATCGGACGGATTCCTCCCATTCCTTTTAACCCGGTTCCACGGAAGAGATTCATGAGAACGGTCTCTGCATCGTCATCTTTATGATGGGCAGTTGCAATTTTATTACACTGAAGCTGCTCCGCCGCCTTCTCCATATGCAAATACCGCAGTTCTCTTCCTGCCTCCTCCTCCGACAGTCCATGAGCCTTTGCATATTCCCGCACATCTTCCCGAATCACATGACATGGTACATGCAGGCGCTCACAAAGGTCCCTTACGTACTGTTCATCCCGCTCCGACTCATTTCCCCGCAGGCCATGATTCATGTGGAATACTGCCAGGCGGAATCCTATCGTTTCTGCCATTTCCCGCAAAAGCCAAAGAAGGCAGACGGAGTCAGCGCCGCCTGACACTGCTGCCAGGATGCCGTCTCCTTGGTCTGCCATCCCATATCGCTTCATATATTCCATTACCTGTACCTGCATGTTCATCTTATCTCCCGTAAATTCCTGCCACCAGGACCGTCATGTCATCCTGCGGCTCCCCGTCCAGCGACAGGGCAAATGTCAATATCATCTCCGCGGTCTCCTGGGGGCCTGCATCCGGCAGTCCTGCCAGAAAATCGCGGAATACTTCCTCTTTATTTTCTCCCGGCATGACATCCAGCACACCGTCACTGACCATAACGATCTTATCGTTATCCCAAAGCTTGATCGATAAAAGTATCGGCTCCACCGGATTCAAAATCCCGGCCGGAACATGATCTGCTTCCAAAACCTCCACCGACTCCGTCTTCATCACGAACGATGCCGATGCTCCCAATTTCATGAACTCTGCCACTCCGGAATAAAGATCTACCAGACACAGATCCATCGTTGCCGGCCGTTCCTGCTGGCCGGTCAGCAACAGAACCGTATTGACGAGCTTCAACACCGCCCGCGGGGAAAACCCGGTATCCAACAGCTGTTCCGTCAGCTCGATCACTCTTTCACTGTCCGCATTGGCCATCCGGCCGCTCCCCATCCCGTCTGAAAGACTAAGGATCGTCTGACCGGGCAGATGACTCTTAAATGTATAGCTGTCACCGGAAATTTCTTCTCCGCCCCTGGGCACTCGCGACGAACCAAAAAGTACCCGGTATTTCCCATCTTCCGCAAACCGGAAGGATGCCGCGTTGCGAGTGATCAGCGTCTTTCCATCTTTGGCAGGAC
>JAFSFU010000050.1 GCA_017435025.1 Lachnospiraceae bacterium
AATTCTACCGGACGTCTTCTACCTGATGCATCCGGCTCACCGAGTTCCATATTAATAACTGTCATACCCTTTACCCAACCCTTTTCATCAACAAGGATTTCAACCGGGTTTGTAAGAAGGTCAAAGATGATACCTTCTTCTTTAGCGTGATGAACTTCTTCCACACGTGCCGGAAGCTCAGCTTCACTTCTTCTGTATACTACATGAACTTCTGCGCCAAGACGAAGAGCTGTTCTTGCAGCATCCATAGCTACGTTACCGCCGCCAACTACAACAACTTTCTTGTTGAATGTGATCGGTGTATCGTAATCTTCACGGAAAGCTTTCATCAGGTTGCTTCTTGTAAGGTATTCGTTAGCGGAGAATACGCCGTTAGCGTTCTCGCCCGGGATACCCATGAACTTCGGAAGACCAGCACCGGAACCGATAAATACAGCCTCGAAGCCCTCATCGTCCATTAACTCGTCGATGGATACAGACTTACCGATGATAACGTTTGTCTCGATCTTAACGCCGAGCTTTCTAACGTTGTCGATTTCCGGCTGTACAACTTTCTGCTTCGGAAGACGGAACTCCGGAATACCGTATGTAAGAACTCCGCCCGGCTCATGAAGAGCTTCGAAGATTGTTACATCGTAACCCATCTTAGCAAGGTCGCCTGCACATGTAAGACCAGCTGGGCCGGAACCGATAACAGCAACCTTCTTGTTCAGTTTCACTTCTGCTGCCTTCGGAACGAAACCGTTCTCTCTGGACCAGTCAGCTACGAAACGCTCTAACTTACCGATGGAGATCGGCTCGCCCTTGATACCGCGGATACACTGACCTTCACACTGGCTCTCCTGCGGACATACACGACCACAAACTGCCGGAAGTGCGGAAGATTTAGCGATGATATTTGCAGCGTCTTCGTACTTTCTCTCTTTTACAGCGCCGATGAATGCCGGGATGTCGATCTTAACCGGGCAACCCTGTACGCACTTAGCGTTCTTACAGCCGATACAACGCTGTGCTTCAGCAACTGCTTCTTCTTCATTATATCCGTAGCATACTTCCTCAAAGTTGGTAGCACGTACCTTCGGATCCTGTTCTCTAACAGGTACTTTCTTTAAAACGTCCATGTCTGTTCCTCCTAAGATTAATTGCAATTGCCGCAGCCGCCGTGATGTGTATCACCTTCACGAGCTTTTAAGAGTGCACGGCCTTCTTCTGATTTGTACATAGCCTGACGCTTCATAGCCTCATCGAAATCGATAGCGTGACCATCGAACTCCGGACCATCTACACATGCGAATTTAACTTTGCCGCCAACTGTTACACGACATGCACCGCACATACCTGTACCGTCTACCATGATCGGGTTCAGGGAAACGATTGTCGGAAGACCAAGTTCTTTTGTCAGAAGACAAACGAATTTCATCATGATCATCGGACCAATTGCAATACAAACATCATACTTCTTGCCCTGGTTAACAACGAGATCCTTAATTACCTCTGTAACCATACCTTTTCTTACGTAGGAACCGTCATCTGTTGTAACATAGAGGTTACCAACAGCGTCCATTTCCTTCTCAAGAATAAGAAGATCTTTTGTCTTAGCACCAACGATAACGTCAGCCTGTACGCCGTGCTCGTGGAGCCATTTAACCTGCGGGTAAACCGGAGCTGTACCAACACCACCAGCTACGAACAGGATCTTCTTGTTCTTTAATACTTCGATATCTTCATGGCATAACTCGGACGGATTACCTAACGGACCTACGAAGTCATGGAATGCGTCGCCAGCCTTTAATTCAGCCATACGCTCTGTGGAACCACCAACAATCTGGAATACGATAGTGATTGTGCCTTCTTCTCTGTTGTAGTCACAAATTGTGAGCGGGATTCTCTCGCCCTTTTCGTCCATCTTTACGATTACGAATTCACCCGGCAGACAGTTCTTTGCAACTCTCGGTGCTTTAACCACCATAAGATGAATCTTATCCGCCAGCTGCTCTGCTTTTAAAATCGGATACATAATTCCTCTACCTCCTGTGTAATTTATGCATACTACCCCTATTGGGTTTGCTTTACCATTTTTAAGTTTAACACGTTCCGAACTCAATATCAACCTTTTTCCGTTTATTTCCTCTCATATTTCCGAAATTCGTAGCAAAGATTGAAGTATGTCTGCTCATCGCTCTCATCTGTCACATGCCACTCCGGGTCCTTGTCCAGATTCGGGAAGTGTGTATCTGCCTCGTAAGCATAATCAATCCATGTTACATGAGCGGTATCGCAGTACGGAAGGAACTGTCTGTAAATCTCCTCTCCGCCGATAATATAAACATCCTCCGGGCGGAACTGTTTCAGATACTCCAATGTTTCCTCTACTGTATGGAACACGACCGTTCCTTTTTTGTTAAAGCTTTCATTCCTTGTGAGCACCACATTGGTACGTCCCATAAGCGGCTGGCCGGACGGCAAACTCTCCAGAGTCTTTCTTCCCATCACGATGACTTTTCCCATGGTCTCCTCTCGGAACATTTTCTGGTCACCCGGAATGGACACCAGAAGTTTTCCTTTATTTCCAATAGCCCAGTTTTTATCAACTGCCACGATCAGATTCATGCATTATCCTCCATACATTCTCTTTCAATCAATTTTAAAGTTGCCGCTGCATTTAATAGGAACGCAGCCTCCGGATGTTCCTTTTCACTGACTTTCCCCTCATGGAATCTCCGTTTCATCTCCAGTTTCCGCTCTTCTTCTGTCTCGAATGTCCGGATAATATCCACGATCTCTTCCTTTGTCTCTCTCAGCTTTTCATCGATATGATCCCAGATTTTTCCCAGATCAGTTTCTTCTAAAACACCTCTGTGAGAGATCAGAATTCGTTTTGCCGGAGCTTTCCGCAGCTTCTTTGCCGCATCCAGCGTCATCTCGTATCCAACCAGATAGCAGGGCAGGTACCAGTCACCGTAGAACACGCCCAGTGTTTCACTGGTCAGCATCACATCCTGATTGATCAAATAAGAAAGGGAACATTTCGTATGCCCCGGCGTCTCATAGACATCAATCCTTATGTCTCCGATCTGCAGAACATCTCCCTCTTTTACCGTCTCATCAATTCGAAGGAAATTCTCATCATATTCCGGCACATCATCAAGTCCCGCTCCTTTTGCTGCATTCGAGCTGAGACTCCGCATCAGATCGCGGGCCGACTGCTTCTCCAAGATCTTCGCAGCATATGCACTTCCATATACCTTTGCATTCGGCCACACCTTCTTAACAAACGGTAAACCTGCCACATGATCATAGTGGGAGTGAGACAGGATCACTGCATCCAGCGGACGATCCCCAATCTCATTCTTTATATTTTCAATCATCTTATCTGCACTGTACGCCATTCCCGCTTCATAAAGCACACATGCTTTTTCTCCCTTGATCAGCCAGCTGGCATTGGAATCGTCACCGCAGACGTTCACTAAATAATCTTGCATAATTATATTCTCCATAATTTGATATCACGTATATTGTACCAATATCTTCTCTAAACAGCTAGTCCCAGATATATTTTTACCTCATTTTTTGTCTATTTATTTCTTTTTTAGTTAGTCAAGTATTTTTCCAACACAAAAAGTCCCAGGATATCACCTGAGACTTTCTGTATTCTATGTTCTATACATACTCATAATAACTATGAATTAATTCCTTACAGCATGTTTTTCTTCCAATCTTGAAATCAAAACTGTACCGGCCAGATCACCCAAACAGTTATTAGTCGTCGTTCCCATATCAAACAAACGATAGAATGCTGCAATAATACCAACAATTTCTGTCGGAAGGCTAAATGCTTCTACTACCACTAAAAGCTTTACAATTCCACTTCCCGGAATTCCACCGCCACCTGTAGATAAAATCGCAGAAAGAAGAACTACACGAAGAATCATTGCAATGCTAATTGGCTGTCCACAAACCTGACAGATAAACATAATAACGCATCCATATAATAAAACGCTTCCATCATAATTCATCTGAGATCCTAACGGGACTGTAAAACTGGAGATACGATCCGGAACATTATACTTTTCACGAGCTACTTTTATATTGACCGGAATTGCAGCCACACTACTACATGTAGAAAGAGTATAAATCCAAAGCTCTGCGCTATCTTTAATAAACTTGAATGGATTAATTCCAGCACCAACAAACAATATACTTCCATATACTACAACAATATGAACCAAACACGCAAAATAATAAGTACCTAATAACGTGGCCATAGAAGTGAAGATACCTGCACCATATTTACCAAAAGAAGCACCCATCAAGAAAAAGATACCAACCGGAGATGCTTTCATAATGATACCGATTAGAGAAAATACCATACTACACAATGCATCACAACCTGCAATTAATTTTTCACGATGCTCTTCATTTTTTACCAACATGATTGAAACACCAAGCATGACAGCAATAACAACTGTCTGCAAAATATTTGAATCTGCAAATGTTACAAACATATTTGCTGAAAACATATTGGTAAAAAATTGTGCAACTGTAATATCTATTTCTCCCGTCACCTCTTTTGCTTCCAAACCTGTAAAATTGGCATACTTTCCTGGCTGAATAATTCCCGCAACAAGCATACCTACTAAGCTAGCAATAATTGTTGTTGCGACATAATAAACCATAATGCGAATTGCAATACGGCCAAGAGTTTTGATATCTTTTTGAGACGTAATTCCAGTAATAATCGTCATTAATACCATTGGAACAACAATTAATTTAATACAATTAAGCCATATTGTTCCAATAAACTCCAACTCTACCATAGCATTGCCAAAGATCAAACCAAATATGGCGCCTAATATCATTGCAGCAAATACCTGTGTACTAAGTCCTATTTTTTCCCAGCTATCTTCATATTATAACTCCCCTTTCTTAAAAGACTACAAAGAGCGATCCAATTCAATTATAATATTTGCAGCATTAACAGCATCCTGACTTGTAATTCCCTTATACAAAACCATGCGTACTTTTACATTACTTCTAAAGGGACGAATCAGTAGTCCAAGCTCTTTTGCCTTTTGGCAAAAAGATTCCGCATCAACACCTGTTTTGGTCAAATCTAACATGATCATATTAGTTTGAACCTCGTCTTGAATAGCAACTTTCGTTAAGTTTCCTTTAAGCATTGTATGAATTATTTTGGTATTCTCAATATCCTCTGTTAAACGCGTGATATTGTTTTTTAATGCATAAATTGCTGGTGCTGCAACAACACCAACCTGTCTCATAACACCACCAAATAATTTACGTGTCACACGAGCATTTTTGCAAAATGTTTCGGTTCCGCATAACAAAGAACCAACTGGAGCACCCAACCCTTTCGATACACAGAACATAACCGAATCTGCATATTGACAGATTTGGTCAGCGGTCGTATTCAGATATACCGCTGCATGGAACAATCTTGCACCGTCCAAATGTATCCATGTCCCATGTTTATCCGCAATCTCTCTAATTGCTTTCATCGTTGCAAGATCGATACAATATCCACCAGATGAATTGTGTGAGTTTTCCAAGCAAATATATTTAGAACCGCTTTCTTCTAATAGTTTTTCAATCTGTGATGGCTCTGGCATGTGTTTGCTATTTAATTGGTATCGAACAGGAATCAATCGTCCGTAATCTTCCTCAAATACAAACTTTTCCGTTAACAGAATATGTTGTTCTTCTTCAACCAATACCTTTTCACCAGCTTTGCATTTGGTCATGATTGCAACTGAATTACCAAATGTCCCCGTAGGCATAAAAACCGCAGATTCTTTACCAGTTAATTTAGCAGCCATATCTTCTAATTCATTAACAGTAAAATCTTCACCCCTACCATTTGCATCAGTTCTCCCATCATCCCCCATTTTTGCAGAAAGAATTGATTCTAACATAGATAAATCTGGCATTGTTAAAGTATCGCTACGTAAATCAATCATTTGCTTCACCTCCAATTAATCAACTGACTATTCATGCATGAATCCTCTTATTGATTCTACATTTATTCTATCTACCATTTGACAAATAATCAAATACTAATGTATATATTAATTATAGCCAATCATCTATAATCATAAGATATTAAGGAGATACATCATGTTTCGAAATATGAAATACGTTTATGCTGTATATGAATCAAAAAGTTTCAGCAAGGCTGCAGAGAAACTTCACATTTCGCAACCGTCACTCAGTGCCATGATCAAAAAAATCGAACAACAGGTGGGAACCAGCATCTTTAATCGAAAAACCTTTCCAATCTCATTGACTCCGTTTGGAATTGAATATATACATGCCATTGAACAGATCTATGAGATAACCGATTATGTTCAAAATATTGCTTATGATACCCACACATTGAACTATGGAAAACTCTCCATCGGATCCAGCAATCTGAGCATAGAAAGCAACGTGACTATAGCAATTTCACAATTCAAAAAACGATATCCTAACATACAGTTAAATGTCTATGAGTCCAGCACTATACGTGCAAAAAATATGCTCGACTCGGGTGATCTGGATTTAATGATTACAAACCGTCCTCTCGAACTAAGCAAATACAATCGAATCCTTTGTCAATGTGAATTTTTGGTTCTAGCCGTACCATCTAATGATCCAATCAATTCTCGATACAAAGATAAGCAGCTTACGCTTGAAGAATTAAAGGATCTTGAATCTCTTCCACCTGAAAGAGAAGTGAATTTAGAGGCATTTTCTGAAATACCATTTATCCTGCTTCGAGACGACAACTATCTGCGAAGTTGTACAAATGCTTTATTTCAATATGCAGGCTTTGAACCCAATATTATATTGGAGTTGGATCAATCTTGTGTTTCGATGAACTTCGCAAGAATGGGAATTGGAGCAACAATCTTCAGCAATCGTTTGATAAACTCGCAAAATTATGACGGACTAACTTATTATAAACTTGCTGGAGATTTGTCTCGGAGGGATATGTTCATCTTTTACCGAAAAACGAATTATATTTCCCTGGCCATGAGACGCTTCATTGATATCATCTGCACAACGAGTATATAATTGACTTTTTCCCAATTAAAGATATAATAGAAGCAATTGATTTTTCAATTAATCGAAAGATAATCCGTAACACAGAAAGGAATCCGTATGTCCAATTTTTTCAAAAATATTTCCGTTAAGAAGCTTATTCCGTACCTTCTTGTCGGCGCGATTTCCAG
>JAFSFU010000051.1 GCA_017435025.1 Lachnospiraceae bacterium
CATTGAGACGCAGGCTGGCGACGTTTCCGCCTACATTCCGACTAACGTCATCTCCATCACTGATGGCCAGATCTTCCTGGAGAGCGAGCTCTTCCACTCTGGCGTCATGCCGGCTGCGCTTGCGCGTACTCCATATACGCCTCTTTGGTCATCACCGGCTCAAAATCTTCCATGATCTTCTTCGCCTCGGCTGCGCCGTCTTTCAGGAGACGGTACGCTGTGATCGCCATCATCTTCGCCGGCATTACATGAAGCTTGTACTCATCTGTAATGCGGTAGTCTTTGCTGTGGAGCGCCCCTTCTGCACCGCCGAATGTGAAGTTGATAACCGGCATGATGTGGGTCAGGTCGCCGGCATCTGTGGATGCAAAATTGATCATATCATCATTGATGTGCTCAATGGTCATCTCTGGCTTCTGCTCTTTTAATACGTCAGCTGCATCGATCAATACCTGATCTGCATAACGCTGGATAACCGGAAGATAACCCTGAGAAGTGATGATCTCGCATTCCGCACCAATGGCATGTGCTGCACCTTCGTATACGCGGTCTACTTTTGCGGACGTTTTATTGATCGCATCCAAAGTCTTTGCACGAACCATCAGATCCACATGTACATGATCCGGAATTGTCTGGCACGGGAAACCGTCATCACGAATCTGACCATGCACACGGATCGCATCTTTCTCCTGGAAGGTCTCGCGAATCATATTCATTGCAGTAAAACCAAGTGTTGCCGCATTCAGCGCATTGATACCGTCATGCGGAGCTGCTGCTGCATGGGCCGCTTTGCCTTTCATGTGTACAGATTTTGACACAAAACCGGTACTTGCCACATTGCCTAAGAGCAGATCACTGGTGCATCCGCCAACCATATGTACATGAGATGTGATAGAAATATCCACATCGTCAAATTCACCGCGACGGATCAGTTCACTCTTGCCGCCGTTAAATACAACACCTTCTTTTAACAATTCCTCTTTGATATCTGCAGAAAGATTCTCCTCTGCCGGAACACCAAAGAAAATCGCTTTTCCACCAAGTGCGGCCTTTACTTCCGGATCGTTTAATGCCAGCGCTGCACCCATGATCGCGATCATCTGCGCTTCATGACCACATGCGTGGGAAACACCTGTCGCTTTTACTGCATCCGGATGGGCCGGGCAGCCGATACCATCCAGCTCACCGATCAGCGCAACGCTCGGTCCTTCTGATTCATTAATATTGGCTTTTACACCGGTCAGCGCAAGACCTTCTCTCGGCTCCATGCCGTATTTGCGAAGGAATTCTGCTGTCGCTTTTGCTGTCTCGTACTCTGCAAAACCGCGCTCCGCATTGTAATAGATTTTCATTGCAAGAGCATTTAATTCTTCTGCATGTTCATCAATAATATTTAAAATCTTTTGTTCCAAATGATCCATACTGAGACTCCTTTCAAATCTGACATCTCTTTCATTACAACTGTCTTTTATTATACCACAGTGCTTTCCATATGGGAACACGGGAGTTCCACCACGCACTTGCCGCACACATCCGCACCCGGATATTTTTTCTCATTTTCCAGACACATTTCCAGACACTTAAACCGGTCAAACCCATCCACTGTCAGTGCACCGGTCATGCAGCGCTTTACACAGAGGCCGCAGCTTCCATTTTTCTTATACAGACAGCGTTCTTCCGTCGGAACCGCATCCGCTTCCACCGGGATTGTCGTAACGATCGAGTTATATCGTCCAGCACTTCCTTTGTCGGAAATCAGCATATTGTTGAGACCAAACGTTCCATGTCCGGCAATGTAAGCCACATGGCGCTGGGACCACCGGCTCTTCGGGACTTCCATACTGATCATGCCTGCATCATGGGGAACTGCCGCATCAAATCCCATCTCACGGATTGCAGTTACCAGATGTTCATTGATATATCCGAACATATCGTTGGTGATCAGATAAGAATTTGCCCAAACTTCAGAACACCCGAAACCTTCCACATTGGTCTGCGGAATCTCACGTTTAAACGGCAGGAAATAAGACAGGACTGTCACGGCATCTTTCAGATAATCGGTCGGTACATAATGCTCCGGCACAACCACTTCACGCAGTTCAAAAAACTTTGAATCAGATGCAGATGCAAACTTTACGACCGGTTTTTCCCACATGTTCGGCACCGTTTTTTCCTGACAGTACTGTTCCATCAAATTCCAGATGACATTTTCAAATTTTTTCTTCATAGGTCTTCTCCATGCAAATTCAGCCGGCATTTAACTGCCGGCTGATAAATCATTTTTTATTCTACTTCGATCAGTTCATATTCTCTGGAACCGTAACCCAATGCTGCGGCTGCTTCAATTGTGTGGACACCATTTCTGGAGTTGATTCTCTCTAAGAGATGCTCTTTGCCCGGGTCCTCAGATTCATTTACAAGATCGATACATGCCTGGTCGATCGCGATCGGGTCAAGAGATACCAGGATACCGATATCTGCCAGACACGGATCCTCTGCCTTTGCACAGCAGTCACAGTCAACGGACATATTCTTCATAACGTTTACATAAACGATATTGCCCTTGAAGTAATCGATAATAGAACCTGCTGCGTCTGCCATAGACTCAAGGAACAGATCATGGTCTGCTGTCCAGATTTTCTCCGGCTCACCTGCACCGTGGATATATGCCTTACCAAAGGAGGAAGCAACACCGATGGATAACTGCTTCAACGCTCCGCCGTAACCGCCCATCGGGTGACCCTTAAAGTGAGACAGAACTACCATGGACTCATATTTTGCAGTATTCTTACCAATATAGTTCTTCTTGATCACTTTACCGTTCGGAATTTCCAGTTCGATATCCGGACCTTCTGCATCGAGAAGATCAAAATTGAAGTACTGACTCCAGCCGTGTGCCTTGATTGTCTTTACGTGTTTTTCTGTTGTATTTCTTTCACCGTCATAAGCTGTGTTACACTCTGTAACAACGCCGCCAACGTGCTCGATCACCGGTTTCCAGAAGTTCGGCTTTAAGAAGTTCTGGTTGCCCGGCTCACCGGAATGAACCTTGATCGCCACTTTACCCGGCAGCGGCTTTTCTACCAGCTTGTACATCTCCAGTACCTTCTCCGGTGTGATTGTCTTAGAAAAATAAACTTTGGATTTCATGTTTTGTTCCCCTTTCTTACATTATGTAAACATGTGATCTCATTTCCTGAAATTCATAATATCTACTTACAGAATACTGCAAAAATCCTCATTCTGTCAACGTTTCTCTTCCTGTGTTTCCACAATCGCCCGAACCAGATCCTTCGCCATTCCTGCAATCGCATGTCGTTTTTTCTCATCCGACACCAGCGACTTTAATACACCTCGGATCTGCTTGGGATGCAGCATATCTTCCACCGTGATCGCACCGCCGGAAGTCAGCGTCTCATAGATCACATCCACTAATGTATTTCGTTCTTCCACCGACATACTGTCAAACCATATCTTCATCGTACGGTCCAGTTTTTTTGAATTCTCCGATATCTCTTCCTTGTAAATAAATCCATTCGCTAAAACTTCCCAGGAATAAGGATCATGCTGCATAGGGCCGATCTGACTGCTTTTAATCACCGTATAAGGTTCTTCATGCTCCAGAAGCATACCGACCACTGAGGACTCCGGCACATACGTTGATA
>JAFSFU010000003.1 GCA_017435025.1 Lachnospiraceae bacterium
AAATTGGTATCAAAGTATCTATGCATGAGAATTGGCTTCTACGATACCCAAAACGAATATTTTGCGGTATCTGAGACCTTCGTTTTTTCCATGAGATACTTTACCACCCTTGATTCTCGTTTTTTCAAGTTCTATAGTATCCATTGATATAAGAATTTCATGTAGATACTCCCAGCGCGCTTTAAGTTTTATTGTGGTATTTTGATTGAGTAAGATTAAAAGTATCTATTAGAAAATCCCATATTCTGAAAATGATAGGCTGGAAGCGAAGGTGGTCAGCCGTATTTACAGAATATGGGATTTCTATATAAATGACTTTTATTTACTGAATGAAATATCAAATTACTTCAAATAATCTCTCACATGCTGAACCAGAATACCTACACCTACCGGTAAGCATCCCTCATCGAATTTGGTCTTTGCATTGTGGAGACCGTGGCGGGTATCCGGGTCGTCATTGCCGGTACCCAGACTGAACTGCATGCCCTGACCAACAGCCGGGAACATGTAGGAGAAGTCCTCGGAGCCAAGAGACGGATTGGCGAGAGCGTGAACGTTCTCTTTACCGATGATCTTTTCTGCGGCAGCAATGACCTGATCAACAACCTCATCATCACAGATCATTGGCGGCATACCGATCTGCCATGTCACTTCGCCATGACCGCGCATGGACTCGGAACAGCATTTTACAATGCGGTCGATGGCTGCCTGCATGGTCTTACGGCTGTTCGGTTCGAGACTTCTCAGCGTACCGCTCATTTCCACATAGTCCGGAATGATATTCGGAGCAGAACCTGCGTGGATGCTGCCTACGGTCATAACTGCCGGATATACCGGATGGTTTTCACGGGAAATTACTGTCTGAAGCTGTGTAAGTACATAAGCACTGATGGCGATTGGATCAATGCAGTTTTCCGGATGCGCACCGTGGCCGCCTTTGCCGGAAATCTTAATGAAGAATACATCGCTGGATGCACAAACCGGACCTTTTTTAACGCCAATATGGCCAACCGGAAGACCAGGAGCGACATGAAGACCGGTAAATACGTCCGGTTTCAGAACTTCGTAGAACTTGCAGTCCATCATCTGTTTTGCACCGGAGCCGTTCTCTTCGGCCGGCTGGAACAGGAGCATGACATTACCGCAGAGTTCCTCTTTGATGTCGTTGAGAACCTTTGCTGCATACAGCAGTACGGTTGTGTGGATGTCATGTCCGCAGGAGTGACATACGTTTTCAACTTTGGATGCATATGGAAGCCCGGTCAGTTCCGGCATCGGAAGTGCATCGATGTCCTCACGGATCGCAACAGTCTTGCCCGGTTTTCCGCCGCGGATGATTCCGACAACACCGGTCTTTAAACCAATCTCTGCGATCTCAATATTCATTTCTGTCAGTTTTTCTTTAATATATGCAGTTGTATTGTATTCTGCATTGCTTACTTCCGGGTTTTCATGGAAATGTCTGCGGGTTGCGATCATCTCGTCTACGTATTTTTCTACCAGTTTCATTGTATCCATAATTAAGTTCCTCCTTTGTTGTATCGTTTTATTTTAAGAAATCTCTTGCAAATTGTACCAATACCGCGGCACCGGTCGGGATGCTCTCTTCATCGAACTCATTTTTCGAGTTGTGGATGCCGTGGAGTGTGTTTGGATTTGCGGCATTTCCAGTGCCAAGACGGAACTGTGCACCCGGTGCATATTCCGGGAACAGGTAGGAGAAATCCTCGGAACCCAAGGACGGGTTGGAGCCTGCAAGCCAGTGTCCTTCACCCAGTGCTTTATCGGCAGCTGCAGCTATCAGGTCGATGACTTCATCGTTGTTTACCAGCGGCGGCATACCCTTTTCCCACATTACTTCGCCATGTCCGCGCATTGCTTCGCAACAGGACTGGACAATGCGGTCGATGGCATCCTGCATTGCACGGCGGCTTTCCGGATTCAGGCTTCTTAAAGTACCGCTCATCTCTACATAATCCGGGATGATATTCGGTGCGGAGCCGGCGTGGATACTTCCGATCGTCATAACTGCCGGATAGACCGGATGGTTTTCGCGGGATATAACTGTCTGCAGCTGGGTGATCACATAAGCGCTGATGGCGATTGGATCGATGCAGTTTTCCGGATGGGCACCATGGCCGCCTTTGCCGGATACTTTAATATAGAACATATCGCAGGATGCGTTGGCCGGACCTTTCTTCAGACCGACATATCCAACCGGATAATCAGGGGAAGCATGCAGGCCCACAAATACGTCCGGTTTCAAAACTTCATAGAATTTACAGTCAACGAGCTGTTTGGCGCCGGATCCCTTTTCCTCTGCCGGCTGGAACAGGAGCATCACATTGCCGCAAAGTTCTTCTTTAATCTCAGAAAGTACCTTTGCGCAGTATAAGAGTACTGTTGTGTGGATATCATGTCCACAGGAGTGGCAAACATTTTCAACTTTGGAAGCAAACGGAAGTCCGGTCAGTTCTGCCATCGGAAGAGCATCAATATCCTCGCGGATCGCAACGGTCTTACCCGGTTTTCCGCCGCGGATAATGCCGACAACACCGGTTTTCATACCGATCTCGGCAATTTCAACACCATAAGCAGTTAGTTTCTCACGGATCAGTGCTGTGGTATTGAATTCTTGGTTGCTGAGTTCCGGGTTTTCGTGGATATATCTGCGAATATCGATCATTTCCTGTTCATATTTCCGAACAAGTTCCATTGTGTTCATATGAGACCTCCTTGGTAGATTATACTTCATTGAATGTTGATACCGGCTTACTTCGTGCTTTGCACTCTCGCAATCCTCATTATTATGTACGGAGTATCTTCTTGCCCGGCTGCAGCCGGACAAGAAGCATCGGAGGTTCCTCCGATGCAAAGACATGAGTAAAAACATGTTTATAAGCAAGCTTAACACCTGTTCTTACTCATGTCTTTACGCCGTCCGTAACAGTTATAATCATATTGTATAGCAAAATGGCGGAAAATACAAATGGTTGTATGAAAAGGATTGCAATTTATGACAAAAAAATCTATAATTAAGTATTAGTATCATGGGATAGTTGTCGGCATCCGGCAGACCATGCATCCTTTGAAGAAAAGGTGGGGAAAATTATGGGTGAGAGTAAACTGAAAAAAATTGAAATAGAGCTGGAGACTCCGGCGGATTTTACCAGTCCGGAAGATCTGTACGAGGAATTAGTAAAAACCATTCGGAGATATCGTCCCAATGATGATCTGAGCCGGGTAAAACGCGCTTTTGATATTGCCAATGAGGCACATATGAACCAGCGCAGAAAATCCGGTGAACCGTATATCATTCACCCGCTCTGCGTAGCGATCATTCTCGATGAGCTGGAGATGGATATGGATACGATCATTGCCGGTATCCTTCATGACGTAGTGGAAGATACGGTAATGACCGACGAAGAGCTGACAGAAGTGTTCGGAAAACAGGTCGCTCTGATGGTTGACGGTGTTACCAAACTTACAAAATTGAACTGGTCTGCCGACAAGGTGGAGATGCAGGCGGAGAACTTAAGAAAAATGTTCTTGTCTATGGCGAAGGATATTCGTGTAATCCTGATCAAACTGGCCGACCGTCTGCACAATATGCGCACGCTCCAGTATATGAAACCGGAGAAACAGAAAGAAAAATCCAGAGAGACCATCGAGATCTATGCACCGCTTGCAGACCGTCTCGGTATCTCCCGAATTAAGGTAGAGCTGGATGACCTGGCACTCAGCTATCTGGAACCGGAAGCGTTTAAGGATCTTGAAGAAAAAGTGGCACTTACCAATGAGGCGCGCCACGAGTTCATCGAGTCCATCAATACAGAAATCAAGAGCCATATGGCTGACGCTGATATCTACTGTGAAGTCAGCGGCCGTGTGAAACATTATTACAGCATCTACAAAAAGATGAAAAACCAGAATAAGACTCTGGATCAGATTTATGACATTTTTGCACTGCGTATCATCGTAAACTCCGTGAAAGACTGTTATGCAGCCCTCGGTGTTATCCATGAAATGTACAAACCGATCCCGGGACGTTTCAAAGACTATATCGCGATGCCGAAGCCGAATATGTACCAGTCTCTGCACTCTACATTGATCGGTTCTACCGGACAGCCGTTTGAGATTCAGATCCGTACTTACGACATGCATCGCACTGCTGAGTACGGTATCGCAGCGCACTGGAAGTACAAAGAGAGCGGAAGCGAGCAGCTGGCGGATGATGAGGATGCAAAGAAGTTCACCTGGCTGCGTGAGATCCTGGAACTGCAGCAGGGTGAGGAGGACAACAAAGAGTTCCTCAATATGGTCAAAGGCGACCTGGAATCCTATTCCGAAAGTGTATATTGTTTCACCCCGACCGGTGATGTAAAGGCACTTCCGAGCGGCTCCACTCCGATCGACTTTGCTTATGCGATCCACTCCGCAGTCGGCAATAAGATGGTCGGTGCCCGTGTCAACGGTAAACTGGTGAACATCGACTATATTCTCCAGAACGGTGACCGTGTCGAGGTTATGACCTCTCAGAACTCCAAGGGACCGAGCCGTGACTGGTTAAAATTGGTTAAGAGCAGTCAGGCGAGAAATAAGATCAATGCCTGGTATAAACAGGAACATAAAGAGGACAATATTGCCCGCGGCCGTGATCTGGTAGATAAATACTGTAAAGCAAAAGCGATCAACTTTGCCGAGATCAATAAGCCGGAATTTGTAGATAAGGTATTAAAACGTTACGCATACAACGATTGGGATGCGCTTCTGGCATCCATCGGCCACGGCGCTCTCAAGGAGGGCCAGGTCATCAACAAGATGGTTGAAGAGCGTGACAAGAAGATGAAACGTGAGATCACCGATGCGAAGATCATGGAGGCGATCAACGAGAACCGACGCACCGGCGTTGTTCCGATCCAGCCGAAGTCCAAGAGCGGTATCGTAGTAAAAGGTATCCATGATCTTGCGGTTCGATTCTCCAAGTGCTGCAGCCCGGTGCCGGGTGATGAGATCGTCGGTTTCGTTACCAGAGGCCGTGGTGTTACGATCCATCGTACAGACTGTGTGAACGTAATGAATCTTCCTGAGATCGAGAGAGCCCGCCTGATCGATGCAGAATGGCAGGCGGGTGACGGAGACAGCAAGGAAGCAATGTACTATGCAGAGCTTTCTATCTACGGAACCAACCGTGTGGGTCTGTTTGTCGATGTATCCCGAATTTTCACAGAGCGTCAGATCGACTTAAAGACCATGAACGCAAGAACCAACAAGCAGGGTGATAAGGCAACGGTTGTTGTTTCCTTTAATACCCGCGGCGTAGATGAATTAAACTATCTGATGTCCAAACTTCGCCAGATTGAGGGCGTGTACGACATCGAAAGAACTACAGGTTAGAAAATCGGAGTCTGTCAGCCGGATCGGCCGGCAGACTCTGTTATATCAGATGGGAGTTAATCTCCTGATAAATCCGGGAGGAAAAGATGAACGAGATTCGTATTAAGAGTCTGTTACTGGGACTGGTACAGACCAACTGTTATATTGTTTACAACGAAGAGACCAAGAGGGCGGCAATTATCGATCCGGGCGACTGTGCAGAGCAGATCATTGCATACTGCGAGAATCTGGGCGTAAAACCGGAGGCAATCCTGTTGACTCATGGTCATTTTGATCATATGATGGCTGCTGAGGCAGTGAAAGCGCATTTTGGAATCAAGATTTATGCAAGTGAAAAGGAAGTGGAGGTTCTTGCAGATCCGAATAAGAATCTGATGTGGGATTATTATGAGGAAAACTATACCTTCGCTCCGGACGTGACGCTGAAGGATGGGGAAGAGGTTGAAATTGCAGGTTTCACCTGGAAGGTTCTGGAGACACCGGGACATACCATCGGCTGTTGCTGTTATTATATTGAGAGCGAAGAGGTTCTTTTCTCCGGTGATACTCTGTTCCGTGATTCCTACGGAAGAGTAGATCTGCCGACCGGCGACGCGATGGCGATGTTTGCCTCCGTGAAACGCCTCGTGAAGGAAATTCCGGAAAAGACGATCGTATATCCGGGACATTCCGGTGTGACCACGATTGAATACGAGAAAACACACAACCCGTTAGCAACCTACGACCCGCTGAAGAAGAGGTACTAATATGCTGGGGATCTTATTGAATGATACATCCTATGAGCAGGACATCCGAGAACTGATGATGGCGTTCTATCCGAGAGAGTCCTTTGCCCACGAAAAGCAGGATGATGTAACTTTTTATATAGAAGGCATTTACGCCGGCGAAGAATCTGTATCCCAAGAGGATGCGGCAGGTGAGATGTCCATGGAGGGCGCGACCGGCACGTTCACACTTCGCGTGATCGAAGATGACGAAGTGCAGGAGGAATGCAGTTTCCCGCTGGATTACCGCAATCGTCTGGAGGCAAAGACCACGATCAAGCGCGAATTGTATGATCTTCTCTCTGCCCGTACCGGAAAAGTTCTCCCGTGGGGCACATTGACCGGTATCCGTCCAACGAAGATTGCGCTGACCAGACTGGATGAGGGCTGGAACGAGGAAGATATCAAGACATTTATGCGTGATACCTACCTGACCAGTGAAGAGAAGATCGATCTGAGTGTGGAGATCGCGGCGAGAGAAAAAGAGCTTCTCTCACAGATTGATTACGAGAACGGCTATAGCCTTTATGTGGGCATTCCGTTCTGCCCGACCACATGTTTATACTGTTCCTTTACTTCCTATCCGATTTGTGCATGGCAGAAGAAGATGCATCTGTATCTTGAGGCGCTGTTCAAAGAACTGGATTATGTGGCAGAAAAGATGAAGGGAAGAACACTGGATACGATTTATTTTGGCGGCGGCACACCGACTTCCCTTAAGGCTGAGGAGCTGGATCAGATCCTCACAAAGATTGAGAATACGTTTGATCTTTCTACAGTAAAAGAGTTTACGGTGGAAGCAGGACGTCCGGACAGTATCACGGAAGAAAAGCTTCGCACTCTCCGTACCCATGGCATCACAAGAATCTCCATCAATCCGCAGACGATGAAGCAGGCGACGCTGGATCTGATCGGACGCAGACATACGGTGGAACATGTCAAAGAGCAGTTTAAAATGGCTCGCGAGCTGGGATTTGATAATATCAATATGGATCTCATCATCGGACTTCCGGAGGAGGATCTGGAAGATGTGAGAAATACGATGGAGGAGATCAAGGCTCTGGCGCCGGACAGTGTGACCGTACACTCTCTGGCGATCAAGCGTGCGGCGAGACTTAACATGTTTAAGGAGCGTTATGCAGACTTAAAGATTGAGAATACCCAGGAGATGATCGATCTGACTGCCGAGTATTCCCGTGGCATGGGACTGGTTCCGTATTACCTTTATCGTCAGAAAAACATGGCCGGCAATTTCGAGAACGTTGGATATGCGGCCCCGGATAAGGCATGTATCTACAACATTCTGATCATGGAAGAAAAGCAGACCATTGTGGCATGCGGTGCCGGAACGACCACCAAAGTGGTATTCCCGAAGGAAAATCGCCTGGAGCGCGTGGAAAACGTAAAAGATGTGGAACAGTACATCACCAGAATTGATGAAATGATCGAGCGAAAAGAAAAAATGCTTGAAAAGCTTGATATGGTATAATATGATTTTAACGAGACGTGAACCGACACGTAACACAAAGAAAAAGAGGACAACATTATGGCATTAAAGAAAAAGCCGGTAACCGGCATGAGAGATATTCTTCCTGCAGAGATGCAGATCCGAGACTATGTTCTTGGTCAGATCAAGGAGACATACCGCAGCTTCGGTTTCTCCTCCATGGAGACTCCGTGCGTAGAGCACATTGAAAACCTCCTGAGCAAACAGGGCGGTGACAATGAAAAGCTGATCTTTAAGGTATTAAAGCGCGGCGAAAAGTTAAATATGGAAACAGCAGAGACAGAGAACGATCTGACAGACTGCGGTCTTCGCTATGACCTGACTCTTCCGTTATCCAGATACTATTCCAACAACAACGCATCTCTTCCGGCTCCGTTCAAGGCGCTGCAGGTGGGCAGTGTTTGGCGTGCAGACCGTCCGCAGAAGGGACGTTACAGACAGTTTGTGCAGTGCGATATCGATATTCTCGGTGATGCAACCAATCAGGCTGAGATTGAACTGATCCTTGCGACTGCGACAGCATTAAAGAAGATCTGTCCGGACAATAAGTTCGAAGTTCGCGTGAACGACAGAAAGCTTCTCCGTGCGATGGCTGTTTACAGCGGTTTTCCGGAGGAGGAGATTGAAAAAGTATTTATCACTGTGGACAAGATGGACAAAATTGGCGTTGACGGTGTAAAAAATGAACTGATCGAAAATGGTTGTACAGAAGAGACCGCTGACAAGTACCTCGGTCTGATGAGCCAGGTGGAGGACAGTGCAGCAGGTGTTCGCAAGATGGGTGAGATTCTTGGTGAGAATCTGCAGCCAGGCGATGCAGAAAATCTTGCACAGATCATGGAAGTGGTTGATGTTGTCTCCGAGGGCGCATTCAAGGTGACATTTGACCCAACTCTGGTTCGCGGCATGGGTTATTACACAGGTACAATTTTCGAGGTTGCGATGGAAGGCTTCGGCGGTTCCGTTGCAGGCGGCGGCCGTTACGATAAGATGATCGGCAAGTTTACCGGTATGGATACTCCGGCATGCGGCTTCTCCATCGGTTTCGAGAGAATCGTTGGTATCCTGATGGACAACGGTTTTGTGGTTCCGGGAGAAAGAGCAAAGGAAGCATGGCTCTTTGAAAAGGGCATGAACTCTGCAAGACTTGCGGAAGTGATGAAGGAAGCGATGCAGGCGCGTAAGGCCGGAAAAGATATCCTTGTAGCGCAGATGAATAAGAATAAGAAGTTCCAGAAGGAACAGCTTAATAAAGAGGGTTACACCGAATTCAGAGAGTTCTATAAGGAAGAAATGAAACACTAATTATAATTTTGGGCCGCAGATTTCTGCGGCAGAATGGAGATAAAAAGCTATGGCAGAGTCAATGAAAGGCTTAAAACGTTCCTGTCGCTGTGCAGAAGTTACAGAGGCACAGATTGGTCAGGAGCTGACATTAATGGGCTGGGTTCAGAAGAGCAGAAACAAAGGCAGTATCATCTTTACTGATCTGCGTGACCGTTCCGGTCTGATCCAGATTATTTTCGAGGAGAGCGACTGCGGAAGTGAAAGCTTCGAAAAGGCAGAGAAGTTAAGAAGTGAGTTCTCTGTTGCTGTTACCGGTGTGGTTGAAAAACGTTCCGGTGCTGCAAATCCGAACTTAAAGACAGGTACCATCGAAGTGCGTGCGAAAGCTCTTCGCATTCTTTCCGAATCCGAAGTACCGCCGTTCCCGATCGAGGAAAACTCCAAGACAAAAGAAGAATTACGTTTAAAATATCGCTATCTTGATCTTCGTCGTCCGGACATTCAGAAGAACTTCATGATCAGAAGCCGTGTGGCGACTATGGTTCGTCAGTTCCTTTCTGATGAAGGATTCCTTGAGATTGAGACACCGACACTGATCAAGAGTACACCGGAAGGTGCGAGAGACTATCTTGTTCCGAGCCGTGTACATCCGGGCAACTTCTATGCACTGCCGCAGTCTCCGCAGACATTAAAGCAGCTGTTAATGTGTTCTGGTTTTGACCGTTACTTCCAGATTGCAAGATGTTACCGTGACGAGGATCTTCGTGCTGACCGTCAGCCGGAGTTCACACAGATCGATATGGAACTTTCCTACGTAGATGTGGATGACGTAATCGACGTAAACGAGAGAATGCTCCAGAAGATCTTCAAGGAGATCAACGGCATCGACGTGGAACTTCCAATCCAGAGAATGACATGGCGTGAGGCTATGGACCGTTACGGTTCTGATAAGCCGGATACACGTTTTGGCATGGAGTTAAAGAATATTTCCGATGTTGTAAAAGATTGTGAGTTCGTAGTATTCAAGGGTGCACTTGAAAACGGCGGTTCTGTTCGCGGTATCAACGCAGAAGGACAGGGCGCTATGCCGAGAAAGAAGATCGATGCACTTGTTGAGTATGCAAAGGGCTTCGGCGCAAAGGGACTTGCATACCTTGCGATCAACGAAGACGGAACATACAAGTGCTCCTTCAGCAAGTTTATGAAGCAGGAAGAACTGGATGCGATCGTAGCTGCTATGGACGGTAAGAAGGGCGACCTTCTCCTGTTTGCGGCAGACAAAGACAAAGTGGTATTTGACGTGCTCGGCAACCTTCGTCTGGAGCTGGCAAGACAGCAGGACCTTCTGAAGAAAGACGTATTCAAGTTCCTTTGGGTAACTGAGTTCCCGCTGTTCGAGTATGATGAGGAGGAGAACCGCTATGTGGCAGTTCACCACCCATTCACATCCCCGATGGATGAGGATTTACATCTTCTCGATTCTGATCCGGGTGCTGTTCGTGCGAAAGCATACGATATCGTTCTCAACGGTACCGAGATTGGCGGTGGTTCCGTTCGTATCCACCAGGCAGATATCCAGGCTAAGATGTTCGAGAAACTTGGTTTCACAGAGGAAAGCGCAAACTCCCAGTTTGGTTTCCTTCTTGATGCATTTAAGTATGGTGTTCCGCCGCACGCAGGTCTCGCATACGGTCTTGACCGCGTAATCATGTTAATGGTTGGCGCAGACAGCATCCGTGACGTTATCGCATTCCCGAAGGTGAAAGATGCCTCCTGTCTGATGATGGAAGCTCCGAATGTGGTAGATCCGAAGCAGCTTGATGAACTTGGAATTGCAATTGTAGAGAATAAAGAGCAGTAAATTATGAATATACCTGTTACACCATTTATGTGGATCATGGCAGTGCTTCCGATCTGTCTGCTTCTTGTATTGATGGTAGGGTTACGCTGGGGAGCCATGAAAGCGGCTCCCCTTGGCGTTCTCGTGACTGTTTTTACGGGAATTGTATTTTATAAGGCAGATCCGGTGCTGATCTTGCTTGAAAGTGCAAAAGGTGCCTGGAGTGCCATGATCATTCTGATCATCGTGTGGACCGCGGTCCTTCTTTATCAGGTGGGAAATGAAGCCAATGCCTATCGCGTGATCCGAAACGGCATGAAACGCCTTCTCCCAAATGAATTATTATTGGTTTTAGCCCTCGGATGGATTTTTGAAAGTTTCCTGCAGGGAATCACCGGCTTCGGTGTTCCTGTGGCAGTCGGTGCACCGCTTCTTATCGGTCTCGGTGTGAAACCGCTCTGGGCAGTTATCATTCCTCTGATGGGACAATCCTGGGGAAATACATACGGTACGCTCGGCGCAGCATGGGATGCGCTGACAATGACTTCCGGCATGACCGTCGGCAGTGAACATTATCTGGCAACTGCCTTTTTTTCAGCTGTACTGCTTTGGATCTGGAATGCAGTCATCGGCCTTTCCATCTGCTGGTTTTACGGAAAAGGAGCTGGTTTGAAAAAGGGACTTCCGGCTGTGCTCGTTCTCTCTGCCCTGCAGGGCGGCGGCGAACTGGTGATGACCCAGTTTAACACGACGGTTGCATGTTTTATCCCTGCATGTCTGTCTCTGTTTGGAATCTTATTCCTTGGAAAGACCGGATTATACCGTGATCCATGGAGTCTGGAAGACAGTCGGATCATGGAGAGAAAGGAGCTGGCAGTCGAGGAAGAAAAAGAATCTTCCGGCATGTCGCTCATGCAGGCGATTCTTCCATATATTATACTGTCCGTGATCACTTTGGTTGTCCTGATGGTAGAACCGGTGAAGAATCTGCTTGGTACTTTCAAGCTGAGTTTTGCGTTCCCGGAGACTGTGACGGGATATGGTTTTGTCAACGAGGCGGTGGATCAGTTTTCGCCATTGAGCCCGTTCACCCATGCCAGCATGTTCCTTCTGGTATCATCTCTGGCAGGCCTGTTTTACTATCGCTCCTGTGGATTTATCAAAGAGGGCGGCGCGAAGCAGGTGTTTGCGAGAACAGTAAAAATGGCGCGTCCGTCCAGTATTGCAGTATTGGCGCTCGTGATCATGTCCAAGATCATGTCCGGCACCGGTCAGACCGTAGTCCTGGCCAACGGAATTGCAGCGACACTCGGCAATGCCTATGTGGCTTTGGCTCCGCTTATTGGTATGCTGGGTTCTTTCATGACCGGCAGCAATATGAGTTCCAATATTTTGTTCGGCAGTTTCCAGACGGCGACCGCGGAGATTCTTGGTGTGAACAGCTCCTTTATTCTCGGTGCGCAGACCGCTGGTGGTTCCATCGGCAGTGCCATCAGTCCAAGCAATATCGTTCTTGGTACGACAACTGCCAATATCTTAGGACACGAAGGTGATGTTTTAAAACGCACCGGAAGTATCGTGATTCCTGTTGCGCTTTTGATGGGTGCGATCGTGTTCCTGATGATCGGATAGGACAGTTTTATTCGGTGTTTATTTGAAGCTTCGAAAGAAGTGGCGGTTTTGCCATTTCTTTCGGAGCTTTTTGTGTAGAAGTCTTCATGTGAGCTGTTGATGTTTCCAATTGTGAAAGTTTGGTGAACAAGTGGAATTTTCATATACAGTTTGCTAGAATAGCATTAGAAACAGGAAATACTAGACGACAGCGAGGTGGACATATGGATCGATTGAAAATTTTGGTAGTGGATGATGAAGCGCGTATGCGCAAACTGGTAAAAGATTTCCTGACGATCAAAGATTTCCGAGTGATCGAGGCAGAGGACGGGGAACAGGCCATTGATATTTTCTTCAAAGAAAAAGATATAGCACTGATAATTTTAGATGTGATGATGCCAAAGATGGATGGATGGGAGGTATGTAAGACCATCCGTCGTTTCTCGCAGGTTCCGATCGTCATGCTGACGGCTCGCTCGGAGGAACACGATGAACTGCAGGGATTCGAACTTGGTGTGGATGAGTATATTTCAAAACCGTTCAGTCCCAAAATTCTTGTGGCAAGAATTGAGGCGATCCTTCGCCGAAAAAACCTGATGACCGGTGATGTTCTGGAAATTGCAGGCATTCGCATTGACAAAGATGCTCATGAGGTGACAGCGGACGGACAGCTCCTGGATCTTAGCAACAAGGAGTTTGAATTACTGTCGTATTTTATGGAGAACCAGGGGGTGGCGCTTTCCAGGGAAAAGATTCTCAACAATGTGTGGAATTACGATTACTTTGGAGATGCCAGAACCATTGATACCCATGTGAAAAAGCTGAGGAGCAAACTGGGAGCAAAAGGCGATATGATCCGGACCGTTTGGGGCATGGGATATAAATTTGAGGTGGATGCATGATGAAAACCTTACGTTCCAGATTGACAGTGACCTATATTGTCCTGGTGGCGATTCTTGTAGTCGCCATTTGGGGGGTGAATCACTGGTATCTGGAAAAGTACTATATCAGTGAAAAAGTGACGTCACTCAACGATGCATATGAAACGATCGACAGGCAGATCGCTGCCAATCGGGAAGCCGGTGTCAGCATTGCAGAGGCCATGCGACAGGAACAGAGCATTCGCGGAGACATAACCGAGGGCAATTTGCGGAAACTGATCCGCGAGTTCAGTGATACCAGCAATGTTTCAATTCTGATGATCGATAACGATACGAGAGAATCCGCGCTGTACTCCACGGCCCGTGATGCAGATTTCCTGAAAATGCGTGTGAATCGGTATATTTTCGGACAAGACAGGTTGAATTCTCATGTTTTGGAGGAGTACGAGAACTATAGGATTGAACAGACCTTCGATCCGGCCCGCGGCGGCATGTATCTGGAAAGCTGGGGGTTCTTTTCTGATAACAGTACCGCATTTATCATGAGCACTCCATTATCCAGTATCCGTGAGAGCGTGGATCTTTCTAATCGGTTTCTGGCATATGTTGGTCTGTCGGTTGCCGGTCTTGGAGCGGTGATCATATACCTTTTGACGAAGCGCATGGCAGCGCCGATCAATGAGATTTCCATCCTATCGGAAAGAATGTCCAATCTGGATTTTGACGTGAAGTTTCAGCCGGATGGCCGTGAGGTGGAAGAGATTCGCATTCTGGGAAACAGTATGAACAGTTTGTCCGAGCGCCTGAAAGATACGATCGGAGAACTGAAATCTGCCAATAACCAGCTGCAGAAGGATATTGAAGAAAAAACACGGATTGATGAAATGCGGAAAGAATTCATCGCCAACGTATCCCACGAATTGAAGACCCCGATCGCACTGATCCAAGGGTATGCCGAGGGCCTGCAGGAAGGTATGGCAGAGGACAAGGAAAGCCGCGATTATTATTGCGAAGTGATCGTTGATGAAGCAGGAAAGATGAATCAGATGGTCAGACAGCTGCTCACATTATCTTCCTTGGAGAGTGGAAATGACCGAACGGTCATGGAACGTTTTGACTTGGTTGAACTGATCCGGGGTGTGATCGATGCGGCGCAGCTGATGATCCAGCAGAACGAGATTACCATCCGGTTCGATTATGCGGAACCGATTTATGTATGGGCCGACGAGTTTAAAATTGAAGAGGTTGTGACCAACTATCTCAGCAACGCCATCCATCATGCAGACGGAGAAAAGCTCATCTCGGTTCGTGTTCTCAGGGAGGGAGACCGTGTGCGTGTGGAAGTTTTCAATACCGGAAACCAGATCCCGGATGAGGCACTGCCGAATCTTTGGACAAAGTTTTATAAGGTTGATAAAGCCAGAACGAGGGCATATGGAGGCAGTGGAATTGGTCTTTCGATCGTAAAGGCCATCATGGACGGCCATCACCAGGAGTGCGGTGTCAACAACTGGGAGAACGGTGTGGAATTCTGGTTTACTCTGGATGGGGCGAATGTATAGATAAAATCTATTGGAGTTAGCCTGGTGCAAGTGCTATGATAAACAAAACAAGCTATTTACAGGAGGGTATAGAACAATGAAAGATGGTAAGTGCAGTCAGTGTGGACCAAACAATAAATATTGCATGGTGAATGGCGGCAATGCACCGGAATTCTGCAGCACAATTCTTTATAAGGAAGCATTGGCTGAAGCAGAGAAAAAATACGACGAGCCGGAAAATGCAAGATTTGCTTTGGAGAGTGCCCGTCAGGAGAAGAGCGGCTATACCGATGTGCCGGGTATGCCGGGAAAGAGAATGTCTGTAAAACCGCGTATCCAGGAAGTGATAGAGTTTTGTCACCGCATGGGATATAAGAGAATTGGCCTTGCTTTTTGTGTGGGTCTGCAGAATGAAGCGATGAAAGTTGCAAAAATTTTTGAGGCACATGATCTGGAAGTTGTTTCTGTTGCATGTAAGGTTGGCGGTCTGGACAAGTCCCGCATTGGTGTGGCAGATGAAGAAAAACTGGTGCCGGGCGGTCAGGAGACGATGTGTAATCCGATCGGACAGGCAGCAGTTCTGAATGCGGCTAAGACAGACTTCAATGTACTTCTCGGCCTCTGCGTGGGACATGACTCTCTGTTCATCAAATATACAGATGCAATGTGTACCGTACTTGCAGTTAAAGACAGAATGCTTGGACATAACCCACTGGCAGCTGTCTACAACTGTGATTCCTACT
>JAFSFU010000052.1 GCA_017435025.1 Lachnospiraceae bacterium
TCTACCGTTCTCATAAATTATTCTCCCTTTCAAATCATGATTATTTTCTACTGTTAACACGTTCCTATTAGTATTTTCCTTTGTTCTAGTCGATGAAAATTCATAACTTAAACCAATTTCTCCCGCATATTTTTCATGATTATCAATTTTCTGGATCAAGCGACTAGCCAACACTCTTTCCCTTACAGTCATATATAAATCCACTTCCTCTCATTATCGAAATCATCTATAATTTTTATAGCTTAATTATATCGAATACAGTTCCTTAGAAACATGGCTACTATGGCAGAATAACTATGCCTATTATTAGTTTTATGGCAAAAAAAACACCTCAGTATTCTCTACTGAGGTATCTCACATAATATATTCTATTTATTCTTTTCCACATTATATAGCTCTAAATCAATTACACCTGTCGCAAGCATACGTTCTGACCACAGCTGCAACGTCTCAACCGTAATAGAGATCTTCTCTAATTCTTCTTGTATTCTTACAAAATCTCCAATTTCATCACCACTAATTTGTCCATCGGCAGCAATTTCAATCAGTCGCACCTGTCGTTTCTGAACTGCATTTAATGAAGCTAACATCTCTAGAACAATTTGCGAAAGATCCTTAACCTTAATCTCCGGCACATACTCCTGTCCGATAGGACAAGCCGTTGCACAATAATGATTGCAAAGACGAGGTTTCTTATATACCTCTGACATAGCCAGAATTTCATCCGGATGAGGAAATGACTTTTCATTCTCAATTTTCTCTATTCGATCCGCAGAAACCCAACCTAACAATTCACTGGCTTTTTCTCGAGAATAGCCCATTTCTTCTCTAAACTGCTGATAGAGAGTTTTATTCTCTTTTGTAGATAATCGCCCCATTCTATCGCCCCCCTTATTCATAGTAACCGATGAAATAAATTATATCATAACTACCTTCTCTTTACTACTTAAAATCAATCTGCCCATTTACTAATTAATGCATATTCCGGACAAACAGTGCAACCGTCCCGGACGGACGGTGCACTGTTCCGCTTGAATCGGTGCAGTAGCACCCCTAGTTAATAGTTACTGTTTCTACCGGCTTACGCATATCCCGACCGTTACACTCTAAGCGATAGGACTTAGAGGTCATACGACTCAGACAGGCATCTGCATAGGTATCATCCTTAAACAGGTCCCACCACTTGACAACTGGCAACTGGAATACGATCATGGACCGGCTTCATCGAATTATTTGCTCCAGTAGTTAGAATTACAAAGCGATTCCCTTCCTCATATCGCTGATAAAAACCTGCCATATATAATATCGAATCATCCGTTCTCTTAAAGGTTACCTTCTCCCTTTGGGAATTCCATTCATAAAACCAACTGGCAGGAATTACACATCTACGCTGCCAGATACTATCACGAAACATAGGCTTATCCGTTACCGATTCTGATCTGGCATTGATGATCAATGAAGATCTGGAATACTGCTTAAATCCCCATCTCATAGCTTCTGCAGATAGTCTCCTGTCCTCTCCTCGAATAATCAAAGATGCATCTGCCGGACGCACCTCTCCTACAGTCGGAAGTTTTAATCTTCGATCGACATCACGAACTATGCTCCAGATTTCTTTTTCTATTCTCTCATCAACATAAAATCTTCCGCACATACCTAGAGTCCTTCTCTCAAAAAGCATCTTATTAGATCATATCAAACTTACACATCCAATTCAATATCCGCTATTTCATGTTTTTTCTCCTCCAAAAACTGCCATGTCACTTTTTTTGCCTATCATACAATATAATAGAATGACGGAAAATAATGACAATATCAGTATTTAACGAATATTAGAACTACTCAAGAGGCAACTAATGGCGAAGTAATCCTCACGCTCTGCTTCGGATTACTTCATCCATGTTGCCAGACTGCAATATAAGTATCTAATAATCCTATGATTCTAGAAAATCAATATCTAATCTTATCGCGTCTACCGACGCATTCTCTGTGGCATGCAAATTAGCAAAGTTCACCATATGTAGGAATTAATTTTACGATCCGTTTTCCGGCCTCTCCCATACGACACCTTAGGGAGCTGACTTCATGCCAAATATGAGAAAACAAATTCCAATAATCATTCCTTCCAAAACCAATTTTCCTTCCGTCTATATAACTCACGGAGTTTACCAGAAAATGGATATGTAGGTTCTCCGTATCTTGATGTACACCATACACCACTTGATACAGTCCGTCAAAATAGGTAGATATGTGGTATGCTGATATATATGCCTGCTTCGGTTCAACGTTCTCTTCATAGCTAAATGATACAATGAAGTGAATAAACTGAACCCCCTCATTCTTTCCCCATACGTTTTTAACCACTTGAAACTGTAAGATTGCATCATCTATCGTTGATCCTGGTAAAATACAGTTTCCCCCGATATAATGATCCTCTGTTTTTTGAGAGTCCATTACATAATTTATCAGTTTCGGTACAGACTCCGGTTCCTTATAGAATTCATTAGTAATCAATTTGAATACTGCCAAGTAGCTCAATCCCCCTTCTATGGAATTCTTTCATCTGGTTTGTATGTGGTGATGTCTGATGTGCCATATAGCATAAATATGAACTCAATTCCCCCATAAACTTTACTATTTCAGCATTCTGCTTATTATTAGGTATCGTTTTGTCCGATAGGCAACTTTCCCTTATATAAGTACTCATGTCTCTGTTAGTAAGCTCTGCCCTTCGCTTAATTTCTTCTGCTTCATCACTATTTACTCTGAATCGTATCGTAGTTGTTTTTTTACTTTCCATGATTCCTCCATATTTTCCATACTATCCACGGGATGCTAGGATAGGCTCTGTAGCTACACTACTTAACCTACCTTTATCTTACTGTTAGTTCAATTATCATCAATTACGATTCTTTTGGGCATATTATGTACATGTATCACCCCTCATTATTTCCCTTGGAACATTTATTAAAAATAACTGGAGGTAAATTATGAACGAAGAAATTATTACTATTGATGAAATGTGTGAAATATTAAATATTGGGAAAAATACCGCATACCGCTTGCTCGCCAACCAAGAAATAGCAGCATTCAAAATCGGGCGCCTTTGGAAAATCCCGAAATATTCTGTCTTGGAATATATTAACCACTCTGTATCCAATCTACAATAAATAATCATTCTTTAGAAAAATGCTATAGACAATTAAAATTTCCAATCCTATAATTAGGAATTGGACAAAAAAATAATAGTGCCATGGACTACTGCCATGGCACTGTATTCTATTTAACATGTCCATTTTGTTACATCCTTGTGAACCGTACTTTTTGAAACCCCAAACCTTTTCGCTGTCTGCCTCACCGTCGCATTTTTGTCTATGATGTAATTGGCAATCTGGATTGCTCTCTCTTCGATATATTCTTTCATGGGTTGCCCCTGAGTGTTTTTTACAGGATATGAAAGCATATATCAAATTATGTCAAAGAAAAAGAGAGTACTCCATTTGAATACTCTCTGAATTCCCCTAACCCAGCTTACTAAGCTTCTGCATATTCGCGATCACGATCAGCTTCTCATCTGCACCGAGCGGATTTTCCGGATCGATCATGGTACTGATCTCCTCCCCATGAATGATCGCAACTACATTGACCGAATACTTCTTTCTAAGGTTCAATTCAATCAAGGTTTTTCCAACCCATTCCGGTTTCACATCCAGTTCTACCATAGAAATATCCTTGGAAAGCTCAATTACATCCACGAAACCGGAACTGAGCAGATTCTTCGCAAGACGAACACCGGAATCACGTTCCGGGAATACAACCCGGTCCGCACCGACTTTACTCAGAATCTTACAGTTCATCTCGCTGGAACACTTTGCAATAACGGTCTTAACGCCAATCTCCTTGCAGAGCATGGTCGCCATAACACATGCCTCCAGATTGCTTGCCATAGAAATAATGACCACATCAATATTGGCAATTCCCAACTGTCGAATCACTTCCGGATCAGTCACATCCGCACACTTACAATAAGGAATGTCCACACTCACTGCGTTGACTACATTTTCGTCCATGTCAACTGCCAGCACTTCCGCACCGTTCTCTACCAATTCTTTCGCAACGGCCTTTCCATATCTTCCGAGGCCGAAAACTGCATAGGACTGATTCAAATTCATATATTTTTCCTTCTTTCCACGCTCGTTAACCAACGTTGATTTCTTCTATCGGATTCTTGATGACGTTCCGACTCTCATGTTTCGTATTGAAAGCAACCACCAGAGAAATTGGGCCGACTCTTCCAAGATACATGGTACCTATAATGATCAGCTTGCCCCAGAAATTCAGCTGCGGTGTCAGATTTCTCGTGAGACCCACCGTCGCAGTTGCACTGACGGTCTCATAGACAATATCAAGAGCATCTGCATTCGTAACAGCCGAGAGTAAAACGGTTGATACGAACATGATCATAAAAGATGTGCTTACCACTGCCACCGCTTTGTTAATGGCCTGCTTTGAAATTCTTCTGTGAAAGAGCTCCGTTTCCTCTTTATTGCGAATCGTTGCCAGCGCAGATGCCAGCAGCACAGCAATCGTCACCGTTTTCACACCGCCGGCTGTTCCCACCGGAGAACCGCCGATGAACATGAGAAACAGAGAAACAAACGCAGATGCGTTGGTCAAATCCTGCTGCGGGATACTTGCAAATCCTGCGGTTCTCGTAGTTATGGATTGGAATAATGCCACCTGTACTTTATCAAAGAAAGACAATCCCTCCAAAGTCAGTGGATTGTGATATTCAAAAACAAAGAATGCGATACCACCGCTAACCAAAAGAAAGGCTGTCGTCGACAGGGCAATTTTGCTGTGAAGGGTCAGACTGCGAAAGCACTTCCACTTCCTGTTTTGAAAATCTTTTAACACCGTAAGAACATCCCACCATACAATGTAACCGATACCGCCAAGAATGATCAGCATACTGGTTACAAAGTTGACCATCGGGTTCCATGCATAGTTACATAAGCTATCTTCCGAGATAACATCCATGCCCGCATTACAGAACGCCGATACCGCATTGAACACCGACATCCAGATTCCCCGGGCGCCATATTCCGGCACAAACACAGTCATATAAAGCAGGGCTCCTACACCTTCCACAACGAAAGTTCCAAGAAGGACTCTCCTGATAAACCGAAGAATTCCGGACGTGGAATTCAGGTTAAAAGCATCCTGTAAAAGAAATCTTCCGCCCATACCGATCCGTTTATGGAAACTCAGCATAACACCGGTCATGATTGTAATGATTCCGAGACCGCCAATCTGGATCAAGATCAGAATCACAACCTGTGCAAACGGACTCCACGCCGAAACAGTCGGCAATGTTACAAGACCGGTCACACAAACAGAAGTGGTTGCCGTAAACAATGCATCAATATACGGAACTGCCTCTCCGGTTGAAGAACTGATCGGAAGCGCAAGAATCAGACTGCCAACAAAAATTGCTGCCAGAAAGCTTAACAGAATAATATGTGTTGTTGACAAATGAAATGGAAATTTCCTTTTCATCTTTTCATCCTTTCTAATTTCACTCTATATCATCTCATCTTCGGCTGATGCCCGTTTTATATATTTCACAGCCCATACATCCAGCACAATCACAAATATAATAAAGAATAGCAACATGAGCAGACTGCCGGATGTTAAGCAAAAATCATAATATCCGTGTGCCAGCATCGGCATCAAAAGGCTGAGTCGCCGATAATATTTCTTTCCTGCCAAATTTCCCCGCATTTCACAGATCTTCGCTTCACCGAAGAAAATTCCCATGATCACACCATCGATGGCATGGGACGGAACTGCTGTAACTGCGCGAAGAATCGCTGTTGAGAGACCTCCCTCTGACACATACAGCAGATTTTCCAGTGCCGCAAAGCCGAGCGCAGCAGAAACGCAGTACACGATCGCATCAAATCGGTAATTGAACGCCGGATGATTCCAGGCACGTTCCGCTGCCCAACGTTTCCAGTATTCTTCCACCAATGCCACCACAATAAACATGTAAAAGAAGTTATAGACTGCACTGTCAATCGGTAAAAGAATCCCCAGCAGCAATTCCAATATCGTCCCAACAATGACTGTCGGAACAATAGAAAGTGCTCCAAAGAAAAGCAGTTTTAATAATAAAGAAATCGGTTCTTTTTCCACTTTATCATGTTGATATACAAATATGATTAAATACACTGCTGGCAGTAACGCCAAAATATGTAACATTTCTTAATCCTCTTTCGTACCAGATTCTCATCAAATCTGTTCTTTTTCCTGCATTCGCAGCATACCGCGCACTGTCTCCTCCGCCAGTTCCGCCGTCGAAGCTCCGGCAAAAGTCGTGCTGTAGGATCCGGCTGCACAGGCGAACCGACACGCCTCGTCCAGTGAGTCTCCTTTGATGATCCGACTTACAAATGCTGCCACCGTGCAGTCTCCGGCTCCGGTGGTATCCACAACCTCTACCGGAATTGCCGGTGCCCATCCACACATACCACCGCATTCCGAATAATAACATCCGCGTTCTCCACACTTGATCACCACATTGTTCACGCCAAGGTCATGGAATGCCTTTGCCGCATCTTCCGCACATGTCGTTTCGGTCATTGTAAGCACATCATACAGACTTGGAAGGAAATAATCAATATATGGCAAAAATTTTCGAATCCCGTTCAGGCCCAAACCCAGTTTATCTGCTGCCAGATCCGCAAACACAAGAACGCCCTGTTCCTTTGCTTCCTTTAAATATTCCTCCAGACCATCCGCCTCAAATTCCGGCATGGAAAACAGGCTGGCAAGGGAAATGGCGCGACAATCCGACGGCAGATTACAGACTTTTGGAACATCCCTCATATCCAACGTGCTGTGAGCTCCCTTGACTGAGAACACCCTGCGCTCTCCGTTTTCACTCACCAAAACCATCGCAGTTCCGGTTGCATGTCCTTCCTTTTCCTGAACGAAAGACACATCCACGCCTATGTCGCGCAGAGCGCACTTTAACATACGACCGTTCATGTCCGCACCGACACAGCAGACCAATGCCGGGTTCGCTCCCAGTGCCGCCATGGTGATACTCTGGTTCACCGCATCGCCGCCCGGAAGAATCCGAATATCAGAAATTCTCTGTTTCTCTTTCCATTCTGCATTCTGATCGATCGGATATCCCATGATATCCATAACTGCCGAACCAATACATAAAACCTTCATATTTACACCACCTATTTATGCGGTGCCAGCCAAACCGGCACCTTCATCCTCTGTACAATTCCAATGATCTGCCCCGATAATACCACCGTCAGCAGAGAGTATCCTATCCTGTGGAGCGGAATATAACTGACCGACATTCCAAGAACCAAAAGATCACTGACCAGATATATTTTTTCAATTCCAACCCCTGTCACATGGGAGATGCTCATAGCCAACGCATCATCACCGCCGGGAGCTCCACCAATTCGTACGCAGAGTCCCACACCGATACCGATGAACATAGCTCCTGCGACTGCCGCCACCAGCGGCATATTGTAAAGTTCCGGCCACAAAAGCGGAAACTGCTCACAAAAGCGATACACACCACAGAAGCCAGCGGTTGATATCAGCGAATAAAAAATAAATTTACTTCCCAGCAGCCGCCATCCGATCGCATAACAGATCAGATTCAAGATCGCACCGGAGACAGCCGGTGAAATACCATACCAATGCTGCAGGAACAGCGTCAGTCCCAGAACACCGCCTTCCGTTACTCCGGAACAGGAATGCACATGATAAAGACCAAAAGCCTGAATCGCACTGCCTAAGAGTACGATCAGGCATGATCTGTATGTTATATTTTGAAACAGTCCATTTTGCCTTTTCAAAATGAAACCCTCTCTTTCTTTATTTTTCTTTTGCCTGCACAACAGCAGCTACGGCACCGAACATGACACCGGCAACCGGCCAGATCACCCAACTGATATTCCATTTACCGGTCCAGAGGCTGTAGCCAAGATAAATCGCGACCACTACCGGCCAGTAAATGCCGGAAATCTTATCGATCCGTCGATTGGATTTCTTGCGCTCCACGGTGTAATCGTTGATCTGAAGCAGCTGTTCGTATCCTTCTTTCACCATACCATTAACAACAAACAGATATACTGCACTTGCCACCATGATCAGTAAAAGGGCAATGGAAGGAAGTACAAGAACTTCTTTTTCCATCATTACACTTGTGATCATCAATGGCACCGCACATAAAATGCAGAGAACCACGCCAATCACCGTGTTTATTGTATACTTGTGCTGTTCGGCCTGATAACGCTCTCGCATCACACCTTCCACGCCGTACGCCAGATCAAGCTCCTCTTTTTCTAAATACTGAAATTTTTCCATTTTGTTGCCAATCATGATAAAATCAGCCACAGCACCTGCAACCATCAGCAAAAGTACAACAATGCCGATACCGGATGCCATTCCCTCAGAGATTGACAGCAGCCGGAATTCTGCAAACCCCAACAACAAAAGCATGATTACCGGTGACAAAATGCATGCCGCCACACCGAGAGCCATCGGCTTCGCGGCTTTCATCCGTGCATTCATAAACTCATGGGCTTCTTCCATACTGACCATTCTCGCCGGACGTTCCCCTTCACCGGCCGCCGGATTGCCCGGTACATACACTTCCTGCTCCAACTCATCTTTTAATAAAAAGTCTGTACTGACTTCAAAAATTTCACTCATCATCAAAATCTTATCCAGATCCGGGATCGACATGCCGCTCTCCCATTTAGAAACAGATTGTCTGGACACTCCCAGTTTACCAGCCAGCTCTTCCTGTGACCAACCGTTTTTCTTTCTCAATGTCATAATCTTTTCAGCTAAAATCATCCTCGCTCCTCCAGTCATTTTGTATGTCTTCAATTCGAATGTTGTTCTTCTTTCTGTCTGCAGGATATCATTTTCTTCGGTTGCACACAAGAAATTCGGCTTGGAAATCTGTCAACCAGCGGTTGCAACCGCCGGTTAACCCGAAAAATACACTAATTTACCTCAAAAAACTGATGGATTCCACTCACAAGACCGTCTGCAAGCTTGTTCAGGGTCGTATCACTGTAAGAAGAAGCCTTATCTCCCAGTTCGATATCCACACTCGGCACTGTTGAGTAGGATGTCTGGGTCAGGTCCATTTCCATAGAACCGGATGAGAAAATCTTATTTCCATTTTCGCGAAGACCTTCGATCAGGCAGGTTCCCAAACGGTTGTGGGACTGCCAGTGGGAGGCCACCGGCTCCATCGCACGGTAAGTTTTGTTATTTGGTACACTCATGAAGAAACAGCCCTTGTCTTTGGACGTGGAATCCCAGTGAAGCGCAATATGACAATCCGCATTTGTGTTTGCCAGAACAGATCGGGCGATGTTATCCAGCTGCACGTCATCACCCTCTCGGATCATCAGCACATCGTACCCTTCCGCCAGCAGCTTTTCCTTCAATATTTTCGCCATGGCCAGAGTCACTTTGCTCTCCGGCGTTCCATCGTTGAACGTCATACCGGAAGAAACCGCCACAGCAGTTGTCGCTCCGGCAGCGGTCGTACCACCGGTCACCTTGGGAGTACCATCCGGATGGCAGAGTGTCTTTACAGAAGAACCGCCCTTGGTTCCATGTCCTGCATTGACACAGATGGTTTTTTCTTTTCTATTTGCACTGCTGCTCTGATAGAAAATAGCTTTTCCGCTGTTGATCTTGGAAAATGACGCGTACGGAGCATTCATATCCAGAGACACATCCCAGGATTTTGCCGCGTTGGCACTGGTCACGTGAGTCTGGGCCATCGTTGATGCAGACTCCTGCCGGCTGTCTGCGCTCTTGGCTGCCGCCAGATATCTGGTCGCCACATATCCACTCTTCCCATTCACCGTCACCTGACTCCACTCGCCAAGATCCTGTACCTGCTCCACCGCAGTTCCCCTCGGAAGGAGCTGAATAACTTGTCCGGTCATGGACGCTTCTTTTCTCATATTCAGATTGCTGGCATTGACATACATCGTACCGGCCAGCGCAGTTATATTACAATTTAAGCCAAGCATCAAGGCCAAGCCCAGAATCGTTCTACTGATTTTTTTCATAGGTATCACTCCCCATTTGACATTTTATATCAGTATCATATCACACTTCGCAATATTTCATCAATGGATAGAAACATAAATAAAGAATGGGCCTCTTTCCTTGAAAGCAAAAAAGCGGCGCCAAGACCCAAAATCGAGCCCCGGCACCGCCTCATATCAAATTTTAATGAAGTCTTCCATAAATCTCCATCTTGTGGCGGAGTTTCATGGCAAGATCACTGCCATAGCTTTCCGGCAGCGCTCTCCATCTCCAGTTCTTTCCAACTGTGGATGGTGCATTCATTCTGGCCTCACTTCCGAGTCCCAGAACATCCTGCATCTGTACCATGGTGAGTTCCGCAGCCGTACACCAGAGTGCACGCATCATGCCCCAATGATAGCCTTCCTCTTCTGTCAGTCCAAGGCACTCTACTGCAGTCTCAATATCCTCACGATTTGCGGAGGTCATCCAGCCTACGCAGGTATCGTTGTCATGGGTGCCTGTGTATGCCACACAGTTCACCGGATATTTCCATGGAAGATATTCCACGCTGTTTCCATCTCTCTTATCGAATGCAAATTCCAGGATCTTCATGCCCGGGAATCCACTCTCAGAAAGAAGCTGCTTTACGGAATCTGTCAGATAACCAAGATCCTCTGCAATGATCGGCTGCTTGCCAATGGCTTTTTCCACAGCATGGAACAGATCCATACCCGGTCCTTTTCTCCACTGGCCACGCTTCGCATTGGTATCTCCGTACGGAATTGCAAAATACGAATCAAATCCGCGGAAATGATCGATGCGCAGCACATCATACACGCTGCAGAGATACTTGATTCTCTGGATCCACCAGGAATAGCCGTCCTTCGCCATGTACTCCCAGTCGTACAGCGGGTTACCCCAAAGCTGACCGTCTGCGGAGAATCCATCCGGCGGAACACCGGCGATTTCCTTCGGACAAAGTTCTTCATCAAACTGGAACAGTTCCGGATGCGCCCATGCATCCACACCATCAAGAGAAACATAAATCGGTAAGTCTCCGATAATGGAAATTCCTTTATCGTTGACATACTTGCGCAGTTTCTTCCACTGATGGAAGAACAGATACTGGAGCACTTTCCAGAATGTCACTTCTTCCGCATGCTCTTCCAAAGCCTTCGCAATTGCCTCCGGAGTTCGATTTTTAAGCCCCGGCTCCCATTCCTGCCAGCTTTTTCCGCCGCATGCATTCTTTAAAGTCATGAACAGCGCATAGTCATCCAGCCAGAATGCATTCTCTGAACAGAATGCCTCATAATCTGCAGCCGGATTCACCATGAACCGTTTCACGGCTTTTCTAAGTACCGGGTAGCGTTTTTCATAGAGAGCGCCGTAATTGACATCCTCCTGACCGCTTTCCCAGTCAATAAATTCATATTCGGATGCTTCTAAAAGCCCATCCTCTTTTAAATCATCGAGATCGATGAAGTATGGGTTGCCTGCGTTGGTCGAGAAAGACTGATATGGGGAGTCTCCATAACCGGTCGGGCAAACAGGGAGGAGTTGCCAATATGCCTGACCTGCGGCCTGGAGAAAATCAGCGAAATCTCTGGCAGGCTTTCCCATACTTCCGATTCCGTGTGGGGAAGGAAGAGAAGACAGGTGCATTAAAATACCATTACTTCTCACAATGATTCACTTCCTTTTCGAATATAGACACCGATCGTGGGAATGACCGGTCATACGCTTAGTGGCAGATTACCTTCTCTGTTTCCTTATCGAAAACATGAATCTTTTCCGGATCAATTGCCAGAACAACATCTGTATCAGCCTTAATATCGAAACGGGACGGAATTCTTGCGATCATCTTCTGGCCGTATGCGTTCATGTAAACATAAATCTCAGAACCCATCATTTCAGCCAGATTTACAAATGCCTTCACATTTGCTTCCTTGGAGATTGCAAGATAGTTTTCTTCCGCATGGATGTCCTCCGGACGGATACCCATAACAACTTCTTTGCCAACGTATGCAGCCAGCTCCGGTTTATTGAGAACGATGCGGCTCTCACCAAATACCAGTGCAAAACCGTTTGCGTCTTTTTCTACCTTTACTGTCACAAAGTTCATCTGTGGGGAACCGATGAAGCCTGCAACGAACATGTTGTCCGGATAGTTGTAAAGGTTCTGCGGTGTATCAAACTGCTGAATGATACCGCCCTTCATAACACAGATTCTGTCACCCATAGTCATGGCCTCAGTCTGGTCATGTGTTACGTATACGAATGTTGTATCCAGTTTCTTATGTAAGGAAGAAATCTGGCTTCTCATCTCTGTTCTTAATTTTGCATCCAGGTTGGATAACGGCTCATCCAGAAGAAATACCTTCGGATTACGAACCATCGCACGGCCCAATGCAACACGCTGACGCTGACCACCGGATAATGCCTTCGGCTTACGGTTCAGGTACGGCTCCAGCTCAAGGATCGCAGCCGCCTCGCGAACCTTCTTGTCAATTTCATCCTTCGGCACTTTTCTCAGTTCCAGAGCAAATGCCATGTTCTGGTATACAGTCATATGCGGGTAAAGCGCATAGCTCTGGAATACCATCGCGATATCTCTGTCCTTCGGCGGAACATCGTTCACGCGCTTTTCACCTATCATCAGATCACCGGATGTAACATCCTCGAGACCCGCGATCATACGAAGTGTTGTGGACTTACCGCAGCCGGACGGTCCTACAAGCACAACGAACTCTTTATCTTTGATTTCCAGATTCAGATCCGGAACAACGGTAACACCGTTATCATATGTTTTTACCACGTTTTTAAATGTGATATTAGCCATTTTCTAATCCTCCTGTTAGAGTCTCCGGGTTAACGCTCCTTCGCGCTCTCACCGGCAATGATCTGGAACGGGACTGTTTCATGGACAGCACCGATTCCATCTAAGATATTGGAAAGCAGAATTTCCACGCTCCGCTCAGCAATAGTTTCACGGTCCTGGCGGATTGTAGTAAGCTTCGGTGACACGTAACTTCCCAGCTCAATTCCGTCAAATCCGACTACGGAGATATCCTCCGGCACGCGCATACCATGATCACGGATGGCACGGATCGCTCCGAGAGCCATCGTATCGGACATGGCAAATACTGCAGTCAGATCCGGCATTTTATTCATCAGACGCTCCATGGCATCGTATCCCTGAGAGATTGAGAACAGGGCCGGTTCATACTGATCGTCCTGTTCGAACGGGATACCGTGGGAATCAAACGCTTTTCTGCAGCCGATATATCGGGTGATGGCTGCGCGGGATTTTTCCAACTGACCTCCCAGAATACCGATTCTGGTATGTCCGAGATTCATAAGGTACTCGATCGCCGCAAACGCTGCCAGGGAGTCGTCGGTGCTGACACTGGAAAGATTCTCGAATCCCAAAGATTCTGCCGAGTTGGTAACAAGCACACACGGGATCGATACCTTGGAAAACCGCTCCTTAAAATAGGAGAGGTTACTTCCCAGGAAAAGAATGCCGCGCGGTCTGCGCTCCACCACAACGCGAAGCGCCTGCTCCATCTCATCTTCCATCTCACCGATATAGTACATCAAACATGCAAAGCCTTTCTCGCGGATCATGCCCTGCATCTGCTCCACAATGGAAGCAAAGAGCATGTTCTGATTACCTTTTACGATAATCGCGATTCCGCTGCTGGCCTGCTGTTTTAAATGTTTTGCATTGCTGTTTAATTTGAAGTTATGCTTTTCCACAACTTCCATGATCCTCGCACGGGCTTTATCCGAAACATCCGGATGGTTATTGAGTACACGGGAGACAGTTCCCACGGCATAACCGGATTCCCTTGCGATATCTTTTATCGTTAACGTCACAGTTTAGCCCTTTACAGCGCCGGCTGCAACGCCCTTGATGATATGCTTCTGACCCAGCAGATAAATGATAACGATCGGGATAACTGTCAGCATGATACATGCCATCATCGGTCCCATCTCTACCTTACCGTAGCTGCCACGGAAGTACTGGATCAGCATCGGAATTGTCTTATATTTCTTGATGTCGAGAACCAGAGTCGGCAGGAGGTAGTCGTTCCATACCCACATTGCTTCCAGAATACCAACGGAAACCATCGTCGGCTTTAACATCGGCATAACGATTAAGAAATAAGTCTGGATCGGATTACATCCATCGATCATGGACGCCTCTTCTACCTCTAACGGGATGGACTTCATGAAGCCTGCAAACATGAATACTGCAAGGCCTGCACCGAAACCAAGGTAGATGACCCAAATGTTCCACGGAGTGTTCAGTTTCAGCTGGTCTGCTGTCTGGGACAGGGTAAACATAACCATCTGGAACGGTACAACCATGGAGAACGCGAACAGGAAATATAATGCGGAAGATACAAATCCTTTTACGCGAGTGATGAACCAGGAGCACATGGAGCAGAATAAAAGAATCGCTACAACGGAACTCAAGGTGATAAAAAAGCTGTAACCAAGGCTCTGTAAAAAGCCTTTGGATGTGATCGCATTCACATAGTTCTCAAGACCTGCAAATGTCTCTGCAGTCGGAAGTGTAAATGCAGTATTGGTAGAGATCGCAGACTCTTTCTTTAAAGAGTTGAACAGGATCATAACGATCGGGTACATGTAAAGGATTGAGGCAATGCTCAGGATCACAGTCCAGATCATATCGGAAGCACTCTGTTTTTTCTTCATTACTGCTGCACCTCCTTGGAACGTGTTGCCTTAAGCTGGATCATGGAGATTGCTACAACCAGGATACAGAATACAACAGCCTTCGCCTGACCAAGGCCCTTCCACTGTGCACCGGCACGTGCGTAGAAAGTATTGTAGATGTTCAGGGCGAGCATTTCTGTCATATGCTTCGGTTCACCGGCTGTAAGAGCAAGGTTCTGGTCGAACAGCTTGAAGGAATTTGTCAGTGTTAAGAATACACAAACGGTGATGGAGGACATTACCATCGGGATCTTTACACGGATCAGAGTGATGATCGCGTTTGCACCGTCGATGGCTGCTGCCTCGAGGAGATCCTCCGGTACGTTCTGAAGACCGGCGATGTAAATGATCATCATGTAACCGATCTGCTGCCATCCGGTCAGGATGATCATACCCCAGTAACCGGCCTCGCTGTTGAGGGCCAGAAGCGGCTCACCAACAAGGGAAAGTACACAGTTGATCAGGATCTGCCAGATATAGCCTAATACGATACCGCCGATCAGGTTCGGCATAAAGAATACGGTACGGAAAATATTGGTACCTTTTAATTTACGTGTCAGTAACAGTGCGAGACCAAACGCGATCACGTTGATCAGGACGATGGATACCACTGCGAAAGATACAGTGAATCCGAGAGCGTTCGTAAATGTTTCATCCGCGAATACTCTCTGGTAGTTTGAGATTCCTACCCATTTTGCATTTTTAACGGTTGTGAACTGACAGAAGGAGAGATACAGACCCTCTCCAAACGGAATCATAAATCCGATCACGAATGCAAGAAACGTAGGAAGCACAAAGAGCGGTGAAAACTTCTTCAGCGCTTTTTCCATAGATACGCTCCTTTCTCATACTTCAGGTCTGGCTGTTCAAGCCGTCCCCCGGTAAAAAAACGGGGCAGGCAAGTCACTTGCCCGCCCCTTGTTTCAGGTTCTATATTATGTCAATAAATTATGTCAGAAACTACTGCGGATTAGCAAATGCATACTCTGTAGCCCAACCTTCAACGAATGCTGTAACAACTTCTGCCCAGTTATCGTCTGTCTGATCTGCAGCGTATGCTGTAAGAGCAGAACCTACACCGTTCTTCCACTCCTCAGACGGCATTGTCGGGAAGTTCCAGGATACCGGCTTCTTGCCAGCTGCTGTGTACTCAACGTCCTGTTTAACGAAGAGGTTCGGAGATTCAACAGCGTTCTGGAACGGGATTACGAAGCCCATCTGGTTAGCCATTGCATCTGTACCCATATCGGATGTTACGCACCAGTTCATGAAATCAAGTGTAGCCTGGATGTCATCTTCGCTTGCCTCAGCGTTTACACACCAGTAGTTCTCTGTACCTGTGCAGAGACCCTGGTTAGCTTCGTCGCCAACACCAACGTAGATCGGGATCATAGCCAGATCATCGTCTGTGAACTTGCCTTCGCCAACGAGGTTGCCGTACTCCCAGGAACCATTCTGGAAGAATACTGCTTCACCTGCAAGGAACTCATTACGGGAGTCATCACCTGTCTTAGCTGCTAACTCAGCCGGCTCACATGTGGAGTTGTTGATGTAAAGATCCCAGATATTTCTGTAGTTGTCAAGGTATGTACCTTTGATCTCAGCTGTGGAACCGATACCATCTGCCTGATACTCGAAGTAGATCGGAAGGTTTGCAAGGTGTGTTTTGAATCTCCAGTCGGAGGAA